>JAGPHL010000170.1 GCA_018055515.1 Anaerolineae bacterium | reverse complement strand
ACGTTGGCAGCGATGTTCGCAGGCGAGCCGCCGGCAAAACGCTGGAACGTCGTTGCTTCCAGCAGCGACTCCGTCTCCTCGACCGAGATGAAGTCAATCAACGTCTCACCGATGACCAGCAAATCCAAATCACCGCCGGGAATGGATAGGTTCATAGCCCCTCCTGCGAAAATAGAGATCAGCGGTCAGCCGTCAGCGAATCAGCGAAAAAGCAAGAAAGCGAGAAAGCGAGAAAAATCACTTGCGTGGCAAATGTAACGCAAACTTCAGTTTGTGCTCAGGCCGTCCCGGAATGAATTCCGGGTCTGCTACGTCAAGTTCGCTGAAGCGAGCTTTCCCAACAACGCGCTTCAGCGCGTTTGGCTCGTGTCAGGCTGGGGATTCCATCCCCAGCCGAACCGGCGTGCCGTCACAGCCTCTCACATTTTCATCCTTGGATGGTGTGCGCCAGCACATGGCGTCTCCTGCGAAAATAGAGAGCAATGAACCGTGAGAAGAGAGCCGCCACAGCTTCTGCTCACGGGTTATGGCTCATAGGGTAACTGTTCAGCTACTGACTGAAAGCGGTTGGCCCGTATCAGCCGACGAATGGCCGCAAGGCAGCCAGCAATTCCTCGTCCCCCGCCGCCGGATTGCGAAACCAGGCGGGAATGGGCAGCAGCTCCGCCGGTCGGCGCGCGGCGGGATCGGCGACGAGCTCCTCAATGACTCGAAGATACGCCTCTGCCGTGCGCTCCCAGGTGTAGCGGTCGAGCACCCGCTGCCGTCCGCGGCGGGCGAATTCGGCCCACGCCTCGTGATCCAGCACCAGACGCTCCAGGCCGCGCGCGATGTCCGCCGGATCGGCAGGATCCACGAGCACGCCGTACTCCACACCGTCCTCGAAGAGGCTCTCGCTGGGACCGCCATTGCGCGTCACCACGAGGGGCAGGCCCGCCGCCGCCGCTTCCAGGGGCGCGAGGCCGAAAGGCTCATACAGCGCCGTCAGCGCGAAGAGGGAGCCGGGGCGCTGCGCCAGGAAGCGATACGCCGCCGCCAACGCCGGCTGCCCCTGGACGGCAAAGGCGCTCACTTTCCCCCACAGGGCGTGAGCTTCAATCACCTGCCGGATCTGCGCCAGCACCGCCCGTTCGCCCGCGCTGGCCTGGGAATCCTCCCGCAGGGGATTTTCCAGAGCGCCGGTGAAGATGACGAGGTTCGCCGCCGCCTGCAACGCCGGCGATTGGGCATACGCCTGCACAAGCGCGAGGTGATTTTTCTTGGGATCGAGCCGGCTGGACGCGATGATCGCCGGCAACTCCCGCCGCCCCTCGGCGAGATCGCGCGCGAGCATGGCGCGCACGTGTCCCTGCACCATCGCCTCGCCGACATAACGCGCGTCCCGGCTGAACGTCAGCAGGTTGACCCCCGGCGGGATCACGACAAAACGCCGGTCATCGGTCACCTCCACGGCGCCGTGATAGGCGGGATGGCCATATTGCTCGAAGCGCTCCTGGCGCGTGCTGGTGATATTCACCGCCGAGCGGTTCATGCTCAGACGCTCCGCCGCAATCCGCCGCGAGAAAAAATACTGCGCGTCGAGCTGCGCCAGGTTATCCGCCGTCGGATGCAGCTTGTCGAGTTTCTGAGCACCGAGGGAATGTCCGGTGAAGGTGAAGGGGATGCCGGTTTCGGCCTCGATCAGCACGCCGCACAGGCCACCGTCGCCATAATGGGTGGTGATGGCGTCAGGACGCGGCCCACGGGTGTGAAAGAATTCCAACAGCCGCGGGACCCAATCCTGCACCAGATGGGGCCAGAGCAATTCCTTGCGCAGAAATTCGGGCGGACCGGCGGGCAGACGCACAATCCGCACCCGTTCGGATTCGGGATAGCGATCGAAGGGAGCGGCGAACTCCGCCCATGCCGGATCCTGGATCTGGCGGGTGAAGAGGTCCACCGTGTGCCCCTGCGCCGCCATGGCGAGCGCCAGCTGCTTCACGTAGACCAGCTGTCCCCCAAAATCAGGGTGCTCCGTCCAGTAGCTGTCTTTGGCGTCGAAATTGCCCTGCGGATTCAGAAATGCAATGTGCATACATCCCTCCTCAGCGAATCAGCGAATCACTGGCGGCATGGATGGCGCCCCAGATGGGAGAGGTCGCTCGCTAACCGCCGGGCCGGCGACCTCACCCATCCCATTCCGAGCGCAGTTGGGCCGCGAGGCGCTTGCCCGTAGGCGAGGCCGCGATGCCTCCCTGCGCCGTTTCCTTGAAACGCACGTCCAGAAGCCGGCCAACCTGCCCCATGGCGTCAATCACCTCGTCCGGCGGGATGACGCTCTCGACGCCCGCCAGCGCCAGGTCAGCGGCGAGCAACGCCTGCGCCGCGCCGCTGGCATTGCGCAGGATGCAGGGCACTTCCACCAGGCCGGCGACCGGGTCACAGACCAGTCCCAGCATGTTCTTGAGGGTGATTGCCAGGGCATGCGCCGATTGTCGCGGCGAGCCTCCCTGCAACTCCACCGCCGCGGCCGCCGCCATCGCTGCGGCGGCTCCCACTTCGGCCTGACAGCCTCCCTCCGCGCCGGAAAGCATGGCCCGCCAACCGATGACTACGCCGGAAGCGGCGGCGGTGATCAGCCCCTGCAGCACCGTCATCTCGGAAAGCCCCAGCCCCTCCTGCAAGGAAAACAACACGCCCGGCAGCACGCCCGAAGAGCCGGCCGTCGGCGCCGCTACGATGCAGCCCATCGCCGCGTTGACCTCGCCGACGGCGATGGCATAGAGCATGGCGCGGCTCAAAATCGGGCCGCTCGCGGGGGTGCGTCCCTCCTCCAGCCAGGCAGCCAGGCGCTGCGCGTCCCCGCCGGTCATCCCGCTGAGCGAGCGCCCCTGGCGTGTCGCCAGTCCCCGTGACACACTGTCGCGCATGATTGCCAGTCGTTGCTGGAATTGGGCGACAATAGCCTCGCGCGATTGCCCGCTCACCTGCGCCTCGACCTGAAGCGCCACCTCATGCAGGCTGCAGCTTTGCGCCTCGGCCTGCGCTACCCACTCGGCAATGGAAGTCAAAGGTTTCATAGGGCATCATCGTCAAAGACAACCCACAGATTGCACAGATTGACGCAGATTGTAAAAAGGAAAGAACTGGAACAAGCCTCCAGTATCCAGCATCAAGGTAACCGTTCAGCCACTAACTAAAAAACGCAAGATCTCCTGGCGACGGTTGAAGATTGAGAATCAACTTTTGCCCCCTATCCCCTTTCCGCCGCACTGGGCAAGGGGATACTTTTTTTGTGGGTTTTTTGCAGGCGGGCTGGGCCCGCCTGCAAAAAACCCAATTTTCTTTACCCCCTCCCCAGCGGCATCGCCGCTGGGGAGGGGGTTGGGGGGAGGGGAAATCTGAAAGCTACGGATTGCAAAGATCCATCAATTGCTGCCTGGCTACTTGAACCAGGCTGAACAGTTACACATCCAGTATCCAGCATCAGATGGGGAAAACAACTCAAGCGTCGGTGATGCGCGGGATATAACGCACCCAGCGCACCCACGGGAAAGTCGCCAGGCCTTTGGTCACGGCGGCGGGGACGGGATCATCCGTCTCGATAAGCATGATGGAATCGCCGCCCCGCTCTTTGCGTCCCACACTCAGAAAGGCCACGTTGATCTGATGCGCCGCGAGCCAGTTGGTCACCGCATTGATGGTGCCAGGGCGATCCTGCGAGACGATGAGGAGGGTGTGGTAGGTGCCGGAGAAATCCACCTCGTACTCATCCACGGTCGTGATCAGCACCAGGCCACCGCCGACCGAGGCGCCGGTCATGCTGCACTGTGTGGCGCCCGCCTCCAGGGTCATTCGCAAGGCGTTGGGATGGGCGCCAGGACCCAGATCGCAAGTCGCAAAGCGCACCTCCATCCCCGCTTGCCGCGCCAGCGCCAGGCTATCCCGAATGCGATCATCGGCGGTGGAGAAGCCGAGCAGGCCGGCGACGACCGCCCGGTCCGTGCCATGCCCCTTTCCCGTGAGCGCAAACGATCCATGCAGCTCGATCAACACCCGGTCAGGCTGCGTCCCCAGGATCGCGCGCGCGATCTGTCCCAGGCGCACGGCTCCCGCCGTGTGCGAGCTGGAAGGTCCGACCATCACCGGGCCGATGATGTCGAACAGCGAGGCAGGACGCGCGTCGCTCATCTACAACAGGGGGTCCAGCCAGGCCTCAATGTCGGCGAACACCTGCTCTTTGCCGATTTCGTTGAAGACTTCATGGCGGAAGCCGGGATATTCGTAGCGCGCCTTGCGATGAGCCGTGGCGTTCTCAAAGAAGATACGGCTTCCCTCCGGCGGGCAGATTTTGTCAGCGCCGCCCTGCACGATGCACAGCGGCAAATCCACAGGCCAACGCGGCGCGCCCGCCAACGTTGCCTTCATCGTGCGCTGTAACTCCGCCCCCAGACGCGGCGTGGCGATCCCGTGCACTAGCGGATCGTCGCGGTACGCCTGGACGACCGCTTCATCCCGCGAGAGCTCCTCCATGCTGAGGCCGGTCTTGACGGAGAGGCGGGGGGCGATGGCAGACAGGAGACGCGCCATCAAGAGCAAGAAAGGCGAAATATCGCCGCTCTGCGCCAGGGCCGGCGCGGACGAGATCAGCGCCGTGAGGCCCGCCCCGTAATGCAGCCCATAATCCAACACGATCAACCCGCCCATGCTGTGGCCGAGCAAAACCGTGGGGACACGGGGGTACTGACGCTCGATGAGCTGCACGAAAACTCGCACGTCCTCGCGGAAATCGTCCCAGCGTTTGATGTGACCTCGTGGGCCGGGTGACTTCCCGTGTCCGCGATGATCGAAGCCGTGGAGCGCGTAGCCTTTGGGGACAAACCAGGCGATGAGGTTGCCGTAGCGCCCGCTGTGCTCGCCAATCCCGTGCACAAAGAGGAGGTTGACTCGCGCCGGCCCCTCCGGCAGCCAGGATTGACGGTAGAGCTCTAACCCATCATGGGTGGTGAACTGCCCTTCCTCGTGTTGCATGAAAGCCTCCTTCAGCAAAGTTTACTTCTGAAAACGTTTCAGCGCCGCATTGATGGCGTCCAGATCAAAAGCCTCGGGATCAAATTCCGGCCCCACCCACTCCAAAAGCTCAAGACGCTGATCATAGCTCTCCTCTCGAGCCAACTCTTCCTCGTCTTCGTTCTCGTCCCCGCCAGGAGCCTGAATCTCCCCCCTGGCCACCATGGCGAGAATTTCGACGATCTCAGCATAGCCCCAGACGCCGCCACAATCCTCCGGCGGGCCGGCGCGTTTGCCCTTGAGGCAGACCGGGTAGGCGCCTGTCGGGTCGGCGGGAAGGATCTTTTCCACCTTGATGTCGTGCACCCAATCATCGCCGAAATCGTAGGTGTAGGTAAATTTCATCCCCTCTTGCAGATCCAGACGGTCGAGGCGCATCCGATTTTCATCGCGCATCTCCAGTTCCATCCGTGACTCGCGATCATCGGTAAACGACATGCCATTGATCTCGAACATGTGCAGGTGATAATCTTCCCAACCGAACAGCACCTGGATGATGTCGTGCAACTGCTTCAGGTTGATGTTCCCCCGCACCTGAACGCGCCGCCAAATCGGCGGATGCGTGTCG
>JAGPHL010000169.1 GCA_018055515.1 Anaerolineae bacterium | reverse complement strand
GAGGAGGCACATGCATGGTTTCAGTTGATCAAGTCATGCGGGCTTTGCAGCAAGTATTGGATCCTGAGATCCGCCGCAGCATTGTTGAGTTGGGCATGGTGCGTGAGGTGAAAATCAAGGGCGAGACGGTCCACGTGACGGTGGCCCTGACCGTCCCCAATTGCCCGCTGCAGGACAATATCGCCGCGGAGGTCCAGGAAGCGGTGGCGAAATTGGCGCCCAACCTGGACGTGCGGGTGACGGTCACGACCATGACGCCGCAGGAGAAGGAGCGCCTGCTCTCGCAGGTGCGCGGCGGGCGGCAGGAGCCCGCACCGCAATCCCTCGCCGGCCGGATGAACAAGGTCAAGTCGGTCATCGCCGTGATGAGCGGCAAGGGGGGCGTGGGTAAGTCCACCACGGCGGCGCTGTTGGCAGCGGGGCTGCGCAAGCAGGGCCTGCGCGTGGGCATCCTCGACGCCGACATCACCGGTCCGAGCATCCCCAAACTGCTGGGGGTGGATGACGCGCCGGTGATGGGGCCGCTGGGCATTGTCCCGCCGCTGAGCGCGGGCGGGATCAAGCTCATGTCCATCAACTTGCTGCTGCAGGAACAGGACGAAGCGGTCATCTGGCGTGGCCCGCTGATTTCGAGCGCCATTCAGCAGTTCTGGAACGACGTTTTCTGGGGCGATCTGGACGTGCTGTTCGTGGATCTGCCGCCGGGGACTTCCGATGCGGCGTTGACCGTGATGCAGGCCTTGCCGGTGAACGGTGTCGTCATCGTCACCTCGCCGCAGGACCTGGCGGATATGGTCGTGCGCAAGGCGGCGCGCATGGCGGAGCAGCTGCATATTCCCATCCTCGGCGTCGTGGAGAACATGAGCTACGTGGTGTGTCCGCACTGCGGCGAACGGTACGAGATTTTCGGCAAGGGGCGCGCCGAGGAGATGGCGCTGGCCTTCAATACTGCTTTTTTGGGGCGGCTGGGGTTAGATTCGGAGCTCACCCGGCTTTCGGATGCGGGGCAAATCGAGGCCTACACCAACCCCGACGTGGAGCACGTGGTCGAGCAGGTGCGCGCGGCGCTGAGCGCGTGAGCGCGACGGTAGTGAGAGCGGGCCCGATCCAGGCGATCGGGCCCGCTTTGCGTGAGGCGCTGGCCTGTCGGCGACCATTTCCCCTTGACATATTTCATTCCCGTATTAGAATTAGACTGACCGGTCGGTATTTTTCCTTCTTTTGATCTTTTGATGGGCACTTATGGCGACACAACAGCGCAGTGAAGAAACCTACAGCCGCATTCTGGACGCCGCAGCCGCGAGTTTCGCCCGCAACGGCTATGAGAGGACCGGCGTGGCGGAAATCTGTCACGCCGCCGGGATCAGCAAGGGCGCTTTCTACTATCACTTCTCCTCCAAGCAGGCGCTCTTCCTCGCGTTGCTGCAGCGCTGGCTGGACGAGCTCGACGCGAACATCGCAGGATTGCTGGCGGACGCTCCCAATGCACCGGCAGCGCTCACCCGCATGATCGAGGCGTTCCGAACCGTGCTGCACACGGCGGACGGGAACCTCCCGATGTTCATGGAGTTCATGACCGCCGCGCAACGGGATCCCGTCATCTGGGCCGCGACGATACAACCCTATCGTCGCTACCAGACCTGGCTGGCGGGCCTGATCCAGAAGGGAATTGCGGAAGGCTCCTTGCGCCCGGTAGATCCGCAGCTCGCCGCGCAGATGCTGGTCTCGTGGGCGGTGGGAATGCTGCTGCAGAGCACGCTCGACCCGCAGGCGACCGATTGGGGAAGTGCGGCGCAGGCGAGTCTGGAGCTGCTGCTGACGGGGCTGCTGCCTGATGCGGTCGCCTGAAAGTGAGTCCGTCGCGTCCACCCACAATCAAAAGCCACAATCAAAAGCCATGATCAAAAGAAGGAGGCTGTTATGAACGTGTTACTGACCGGCGCCTTTGGCAATATCGGGATGAGCGCCCTTGAGGCGTTGCTGGCTCGTGGACATGCGGTGCGCTGCTTCGATGTGCCGACGGCGGCAAATCGCGCGCAGGCGGCGCGTTTTGGCGATAAGATCGAGGTGGTGTGGGGCGATTTGCGCCGCGCGGAGGATGTCAACGCGGCGGTGAAAGGGCAGGATGTGGTCGTGCACCTGGCCTTTATCATCCCCAAGCTCTCGGCCACCGGCGTAGAGAGCGAAGCGGAGCCCAATCTGGCCTGGGACGTGAACGTCGGCGGCACGCATCACGTCATCGAAGCCTGCCGCGCGCAACCGCGACGACCTAAATTGATCTTCTCCTCGTCGTATCACGTCTTCGGGGTGACGCAGCATCTGTCCCCGCCGCGCACGGTCGCCGATCCGGTGAATCCCGTGGAGCATTATTCCAAACATAAGGTCGCCTGTGAGTGGATGGTGCAGGCGTCCGACCTTCAGTGGTCCATCCTGCGCTTTTCGGCGACGTTGCCCATCACCTTGACGCTCGACCCGTACCTCTTCCACATCCCGCTCGATAATCGCATGGAGTTCACCCACACCCGCGATGTGGGCGTCGCGGTAGCGAATGCGGTGACTTCTGAGGAGATTTGGCGCAAGCTCTTGCTGATTGGCGGCGGGCCGAAGTGTCAGCTGCTCTACGGCGAGATTGTCGCCAAAGTGCTGGAGGGGTTGGGGATTGGGATGCTGCCGGCGGCGGCCTTTGGCACGGAGTATTTCCCCACCGACTGGGTGGATTCCACCGAAAGCCAGCGTCTGTTGCAGTATCAGCAGCGCACGTTTGATGATTATGTCGCCGATGTGGTCACGCTCCTGGGGCCCAAGCGCTATTTGATCAGGCCCGCGCGGCCCTTTGTGCGGGCCTGGCTGCTGCGTAAGTCGCCTTTCTGGAAGGAGCGCCGCGCCGGTCACGCCGTCCGTCCGGCGGTGCCTCATCCGGTGACGCCGTAGACGTCGCGGCAGCCTGACGCGCCCTGCCCGGTTGATCGCCGGGCAGGGCGTTTTGTTTTGCCGGCGACGATCTCGATGGTAGAATTTACACGGGGCGAGGAACCCCGCGTCGCTTTGCAATTCCTGTGGGAGGCTTCAGATGAACGATTATCATGCCATCGCCTGGGTCGAGGGGACGTTGCGCCTGCTGGATCAACGGGAGCTGCCTCACAACGTCCGCTATCTGGATTACCGCGATTACCGCGAGGTCGCTGCTGCGATTCGTGAGATGGTGGTGCGCGGGGCGCCGATGATCGGCATCACGGCGGCGTATGGGATGGCGCTGGCGGCGCGCTATGGCGATGCGGCGAGTGTGGCCGACGTGCGTGCGGTGTTGCAGGAGGCGGCGACGACGCTGCGCGCCGCGCGTCCGACGGCGGTGAATCTTTTCGGCGCCGTGGATCGCGTGCTGGCCCGCGCCGCCGATCCCGCCTTGGAGACGGTGTCCGCCGTGCGCGCCGCCGTGTTGGATGAGGCGCACGCCATCTACGAGCAGGAGCGCCAGGCGAATCTGGCCATCGGACGTCACGCGCTGCCCCTGGTGCCCGATGACGCCCGTGTCCTCCATCACTGCAACACCGGGCCGCTGGCGACGGGCGAATACGGGACGGCGCTGCGGGTGATCATCGCGGCGCATGAGGCGGGCAAGCGCGTCCATGTTTACGTGGATGAGACCCGTCCCCGGCTGCAGGGGGCGCGGCTCACCACCTGGGAGCTGCAGCAGGCCGGCGTCCCCTACACGTTGATCGTGGATGGGGCGGCGGCGCACATCATGCGCACGCGCGGCGTGGACCTGTGTGTGGTGGGCTGTGATCGCGTCGCCGCCAACGGGGACACGGCGAACAAGATCGGCACCTATCACCTGGCGCTGGCGGCGCACGCGCATGGGATTCCCTTCTACGTGGTGGGGCCTACCAGCACGGTGGATCTCTCCACACCGACCGGGGATGACATCGTCATCGAGGAGCGTCCGGCGGAGGAGGTGACCTGCATCGGCGGTTGCCGCATCGCGCCGGAAGGCGCGTCCGTGGCGAATCCCGCCTTCGACGTGACGCCCGCGCGCTATATCACCGCCATCATCACCGAGCGGGGCGTCATCCGTCCGCCCTTCACCGAGGGCCTGGCGCGCGCGTTGCGTTGAGCTCGCTCCGGGGCCGGCGACTCAGCTCGGCATTGGGGGAGCTTCTATCCCATGGCCCACAGCTGCAGCTGGCGCGCGGGGGGATGTCCGTCGAGGAGGATGTAGGGTGCGACGCGCTGCACGGGCAGCCCCAGCTGGCGCAGCTGGCTCAGATCGCGTAGCGTCCCCTTGCGCCGCGCCTCGAGGATCTGCTCGACGCTCTTGGGGCCCAGGCCGGGAATGCGGAGCAGCTGCTCGCGGGAAGCGCGGTTCAGTTCCACGGGGCTATCGCTGAGGTGTTGCTCCGCCCAGGCGACCTTGGGGTCTTCCGCAAGGGGCAGGTTTCCGTGGGCGTCGAAGGGCAGTTCTTCGGCGTTGAAGCCATAATCGCGCAGGAGAAACGACGCCTGGTAGAGCCGCAGCTCGCGCCGGGGCGGGGAGGGCGGCAGCGTTTCCAGCGGGGTATCGCTCACCGGGTGGAAGCTGCTGAAATAGGCGCGCGCCAGGCGTTGATGGCGATAGAGGTATTCGGTGGTGAGGAGCAATTCGGCGTCGCTTTCGCCTGCCGCGCCCACGACAAACTGGGTCGTCGTGCTCGGCCCGCGTCCGCCCTGGGCCTCGCGCAGCTCGTGAATCCACTGAAGGCGCTGCACGAGGTCCTCGCCGAAGTTCTTGTGCGGCGCGAGGAAGCTCAGCCGACGGGCGTTCGGCCCCTCCAGGTTGAGGGAGACGCGGTCGGCGAGCGTCATGGCCGCGGCGATCTGATCGCGTTCCGCGCCGGGCATGATTTTGAGGTGAAGGTAGCCCCGAAAGCCGTAGCGTTTGCGGAGCAGGAGGGCGGTTTCGAGGAGGCGATCCTGCGTGCGCGGCCCGCCGCCGACCAGCCCGGAGCTGAGGAAAATCCCCTGGACGAGGTCCGCGCGGTAGAGCTGCAGGAACAGCGCCGCGAGGTCGTCGGGGGTGAAGGTGGCGCGGCGGAAGTCCCTGCCGGCGCGGAAGGGACAATAGGCGCAATCGCGCTCGCAGGCGGAGGAGACCAGCGTTTTGAGGAGGGGAATGCGTCCCTTGGAGGTAGCGGCGTAGTGGATGCAGCCGGTCAGCTCTTCGGGCGTGGGGGCGTCGGGCAGCGGCGTCCCCGTGAGGCTCACGTCCTCGGCGGGTTCGTAAGCGGCGGCTTGCGTCAACAGGTGCAGCTTTTCGAGGGGGCCCATCGTTGTCCTCCATCTTCAGTATAAAACAGATGTTCTATCTGTCAAGAGGAGGCGGCCAGCGCTTCATCAAAATCACAGGCTACAGATTTTGAATCTCATGTGCGAATCAATGCGGCGTGGGGGTGGGATCCCCCGGCAGCGCCGTGAAATCCTGAAGGCCCACTATTCGCAGGGTTTGCTCATCGGGGCGACCGCCGTAAAACCGCTCCAGCACGCGCGCGAACACAGAATTGGGGCCGGCAAGCGCGGCGAACAGGGTCATAGACGACCGCAATTTCAGGTCATCGGGGAAGCCGAAGATCTCCGCGGCGGAGCGGCCCTCAATGGCCAGGACGGCCTCCGCGCATTCCTGCAGCCGTGATCCAAGCACGGGATGCTG
>JAGPHL010000168.1 GCA_018055515.1 Anaerolineae bacterium | reverse complement strand
GTGCAACAGGAAGTCATTCGATTGTTAGTGGATCACATTGTGGTGGGAGAAAACGAGATCGTCATCAAACACATCATTCCCACCGACGATGATTGTCGGTTATTACCAGGACATATGAACGTGCGAACGTGTGAACGTCAGTGACTCGCCTTTTCGCCTTTTCGCTTTTTCGCTGACTCGCCGATTCGCTGACTCGCTTTTTCGCTTTCTCGCTTTCTCGCCTTCTCGCTTGCGGAGGTTGAAATGACGACTGCCCTGGTGCCTTCGAGCTTTCGCGAGCTGGCGCTCCGGATCGAGGCCGAAATCGCGCGCGTGATCGTGGGGCAACGCGACGTCGTGCGCCACACGCTCATCGCCCTGCTGGCCAACGGCCACGTGCTCCTGGAAGGGCTGCCGGGTCTGGGAAAGACGATGCTCGTTCGCACCCTGGCCGCCGCGCTGCAGCTGGAATTCACCCGCGTGCAGTTCACGCCCGACCTGATGCCCGCCGACATCCTCGGCACCGACGTGCTGGAAATCGGCGCGGGCGGCGAGCGGCATTTCCGCTTCCATCGCGGCCCAATCTTCACCCACCTGCTGCTGGCGGACGAAATCAACCGCGCCACCCCCAAGACGCAATCCGCGCTGCTGGAAGCGATGCAGGAACGTCAGGCGACCGTCGGCGGCGTGACCTATCCCCTTCCTACTCCCTTCCTGGTGCTGGCGACCCAGAATCCCATCGAACTGGAGGGCACCTATCCCCTGCCGGAAGCGCAGCTGGATCGGTTCCTCTTCAAGGTGCAGGTCGGTTATCCCTCCGTGGAAGAGCTCGC
Organism: Anaerolineae bacterium; assembly: GCA_018055515.1. GTDB lineage: Bacteria > Chloroflexota > Anaerolineae > B4-G1 > SLSP01 > JAAZNO01. Next base: position 4,892 of record JAGPHL010000168.1, on the reverse strand, counting down.
CGAGATCACGGCCCGCACGACCGGCGCGCAGCTGCCGGCGGCGACCCCCTGCGCCGACGCCGCGACGGTGCAGGCGATGCAGGCGCTCGTCCGCGAAGTGCCCGTTGCCACGGCAGTGAACGCTTACGTCGCGCAGCTCGTCACGGCGACCCAACCCGGCTCCCCCACGGCGCCCGAAGCCGTGCGACGCTACGTCCGTTATGGCGCGAGTCCGCGCGGCGCGCAGGCCCTGCTGGTAGGCGCGAAGGCGACCGCGCTGTTGGCGGGACGCTTCAACGTCGCCCGCGAGGATGTGCGCGCCGTAGCTCCCGCCGCCCTGCGTCATCGCCTCATCCTCACCTACGAGGCCGAAGCGGATGGCGTCACGGCGGACGCGCTCATCGCGGCGGTGCTGGAGACCGCCGCGGCGTGAGATGCGCCGTCCTGCCGCGCCCTCACCGGTGATGCCGTATGATCCCTGCCCCGGCTTCTCCACCCCAAACTGACCTCACCTGGCTCTCGCGGCTGCGCTTCGTGGTTCACGGGCGCAAGGGCTGGGGCGCCTGGGGTGAACGTCGCTCCGCGCGGCGCGGCGCCGGGTTGGAATTCGCCGATTTTCGGGACTACACCCCCGGCGACGATCCCCGCCGCGTGGATTGGAACCTCTACGCGCGCTCCGATCGCGCCTACGTGCGGCTCTACGAAGAAGAAGCCGATCTCGCCGTGATCGTGGCCCTCGACGGCAGCGCCTCGATGGGCTGGGGCGACCGCTGGCCCGCGACGCGCGCGCTCGCCGAGGCGTTAGGCGGCATCGCCCTGCTCGGCGGCGACGCGCTGCGAGGAGTGTGGTTGCAACAGGAGAGCGCCGCCCCGCTCTGGGGGCCGCATTCCGGCGGCGAATGGCTGAGCGAATGGCGCGAGTGGCTCGCCTCCCTCAATCCCGCCGGCGCGACGGCGCTCGGCTCGGCGCTGCGGGACCTGGGAGCGCGTCTGGCAGACCGCGCGCCGCGCCCCGCGCTGATCCTGCTCCTCACCGACGGCTATGACGCGGCAGGGCTGGACTCCGGCGCAGCGACGCTTGCCGCGCGCGGGCATGAAGTCGTCCTGCTCCACCTGCTCACACCGGAGGAGCTCGAGCCGACGCTGCGGGGCGAGCTGCGCCTCGTGGATGTGGAAAGCGGCGCGCACCGGGATGTGACGCTGGATGGGGCGACGCTCGCGGCGTACCGGGAGCGCCGCACCGCCTGGCAGGCCACCCTGCGTCAGGCCGTGAACGCGCGCGGGGGACGCTACCTCAGCCTGAGCACGGCAACGCCGCTCAAGCGCGTGGTGTTGGAAGAGCTGCGACGCGCGGGCGTCGTGCGGTAGCCCCCGCCGCGCCGGGGGGACCGCGCCCCGTAGCGCCTGTGGCGCACACGCGCCAGACAGCGTGTCTCGCTGGCGCCCCCACCAAATCCCACCGGGCCAAAATTTGGAGCTGCGAGCCTGAAAGAAATGGAGACGTCACCGCTGAGCGACCTGGAGACGGCACGGCGATGGGCCACGGAACAGCTCGCGCCCATCACGGAACAGCCGCGCCTCGAAGCCGAGCTGCTGCTGACGGCGCTCCTCGACTGCAACCGCGCCACGCTGCTGGCGCACCTCGACGCGCCCCTGCCCCCGACGGCAGCGGCGACCTACCGGAGCTGGGTGCAGCGTCGCGCCGCCGGGGAGCCGCTGCCCTACATCACCGGCCACATCGAGTTCTTCGGCCTCGAGTTCACCGTCACGCCGGCCGTGCTCATCCCTCGCCCGGAGACCGAATTGCTCGTGGAAACGGCGCTCGCGCACGTCGGCACCGCTCCCCGCATTGCGGATGTGGGGACGGGATCGGGCTGCATCATCGTGACGCTTGCCCTGCGCCTGCCGCAGGCGCGATGTTACGCGGTGGATCTCTCGGCGGCAGCGCTGGAGGTCGCACGGCTGAACGCGGCGCGGCACGGCGTGGCCGAACGCATCCGCTTCCTGGAAGGGGATCTGCTCGCGCCGCTGCCGGAGCCGGTAGACCTCATCGTCAGCAATCCGCCCTACGTCGCCGAGAGCGAGTGGGAGACGTTGCCGGTCTCCGTGCGCCGGGAGCCGGCCCTGGCGCTCCTCGGCGGGAAAGAGGGACTCGATGCCGTGCGGCGCTTGCTGGCGCAGGCGCCCGCGAACCTGCGCCCCGGCGGGATGCTGCTGATGGAGATCGGCGAGCGGCAGGGGGCCGCGGCGCTGGCGCTGGCCAGGGCGACCTTTCCCGCCGCCGCATGTCACATCCTGCAGGACCTGGCGGGCAAAGATCGCCTCTTGTGGGTGCGGGGAAGATGAGATGGCGGCGCAAAAAGATTTTCGCCGCAAGAGCGTGAAGAATCAAAAAGGCGCAGGCTGGGGATGAACTCCCCAGCCTGACATAAGCCAATAAAATTCACCGGCCCCCTTCCCTCTAACCCTCAAGCCCTCAAGCCCTCAAGCGAGGAAAGGGGTGGATGATCAGGCGTGGACTTTCGCTTCCCCGCGCGTGACGCCCTGCATCGAGAACGCCGCCAGGACGAAGAAAATCACCGGCATCAGCAGGACCAGGTTGTAGTTCCTGAAATGCTCGATGAGATACCCATTGAGAATCGGCCCGACGATGGCCGCCAGCTGGGAAGCCAGATAATACAATCCCGTGAAGGTGCCGATGTTGGCGTCGCTATCGGACGTATCAATGACCATCGGCAGGCTGTTGATATTCACCAGGCTCCAGGCGACGCCGCCCAGGGCCAGCGCGATGCCGATGACGATCATGTTGGGGACGAGGAATCCCATGAGCAGCAGCCCGGCAAAGACTCCCAGGCCTATCGTGATGGTGCGTTTGCGGCCAATGCGCGCCGCGATGTAGCCGCTGGGAATGGAGAAGAGGACGAAGGCGATGAAGGAAATGCTGAAGAGCAGCGACGCCTGGTTCTCAGCGATGTGCAGCACGTTGACGCCGTAAGACGTGAAGAAAGTCTCGATGGCGTTGTAGCCCACAAACCAGAAGAAAATCGAAAGCATCAGCAGGAGCAGGCTTTTCCGCGCCGCCGGAGAGATGCGCCGCACGCCCTTGAGAACGTCGAAAGCCCCTTCCTCCTCGCGCGCTTCGCCGGCCTCGCCGAGCTGTCGCGGCTCTTTGACGAAGAAAATCAGCATCAGCACCGCCAACACCATCAATACCCCGCTGGCAATGAAAGGCAAGGTGATGCTCACGTTGTAAAGGAAGGCCCCTACCAGCGTGATGAGGATGCCTCCCAGGCCCCCCATGAGGTTGATGATGCCATTGGCCTGACTCCGCAGCGGCGAGGGGGTGAGATCGGGCATCAGCGAGATCACCGGCGTGCGGAAGCCGGCCATGGTCGTGATGAAAATGCCGACAGCGACGATGAAGAACGCCAGCGGCTGCCGCAGCTGATCCGTCATGCCGTTGAGCTCGGGAGGAATCATCCGCACGATGAAGGGAATGAGGATGAAGGCGATCACCGAGAGCGGCGCGAGCGTGACGATGAAGGGCTTGCGGCGTCCCCCCAGTTTTGGCGACCAGACGCGGTCGCTCCAGAGGCCGATGAGCGGCAGGAGGAAGAGCGCCACGATGTTGTCCAGGGTCATGATGAAGCCGGTGAGGCCCGGCCCCAGCCCAAAGCCCGAGGTCTTCGTCGTCCCCGCGAAGAGCGGATTGCCCGCCTGGAGGAAGATGGGCACGTAGTCGTTGTAGAGCTTCCACATGACACTGATGCCAAAGAAACCGAAACCGATGAGGAACGTCTTCTGAAAATCAAGTTTGGGGCGCGGTTTTTCCATGTCAGAGATACCTCCCGTTGTGTGAGTTTAGGATCCGGGCAAACGCAACCTGCGGCGAGCGATCACACCCCGTCGGCGACCGGCTCACGCGCTTAGTTTTAGCATGAAAGCCAGACAAAGCAAATGCCCTCCCAAAAACAGAGAGCCGTGAGGAGAAAACTGTCGCAGCCCCTGCCACACGCGCCCATGTCATTCTCAGCGGTCGGCTCATGTCCGGGGAGATTCCTTCCCCGCCAGGCTGTGCCAGTCCCCCATAACGACATCCGGCGAGAGAAAGCCCCTCGCCGGATGCCAAAAGTTTCAGCCGGATTATTTGGTCTTGCCCATCAGACTGACTTTGGGCTTGTCCTCTGGGATCTCCAGCTCCATCCCCGGCTGAATGACGTTCGGATCCTTGATGATCGCCTTATTGGCGGCATAGATCTCTTCCCACTTCTCAGCATCGCCGAGCAACTCCTTCGCAATCTTCCGCAGACTGTCGCCGGCCTTCACCGTGTACTTCTTGCTCATGACACCACGCTCCTTTCGGCTGAGATTGAAACGCCACTTTTATTATAGGGCCAATCACAAAGTGTGTCAACTTTTTGAGGGACAAAACCGGCGGCCCTTCATCAGCGGCTCGAACTGGCCCGGCGCCTGCCCCAACGCCAGGCCAAATGGGCCCCGGCTGACATGAATATCCTCGCTCACGGCGGCCAGGAATGGAATCCCCCCTCTGACACAGGCATGAAGGGCTTCCTTCACGGCACCCGCCGCAGAAGTTGACACCCCCCCGCTTTCTTCGATAATGGACACATGAAACGTCTCTCTTTCTGGCTTATAGCGCTCCTGCTCGCAGGATGCAGCGCGTCTTTCCCCGCCGGCGGGCCGGAAACGTCGCCCATGACCGCCACGATGGCCCCGTCGCCCACCCTCACGGCGACGCTCACGCCGACGCCCTCGCCGACGCCTTCGCCGACGCCCTCGCCGACCCCTACCCCGGAGCCGGCCGTCCTGCTGAGTCAGGCAGAAGAGGCCTACCGCGTGGGAGATTGGGAGACCGCGGCCGCCGCCTATGGGCAGTTGCTGCCGCTCTCCTC
>JAGPHL010000167.1 GCA_018055515.1 Anaerolineae bacterium | reverse complement strand
CGCGCGACCCGCACGAGTCCCACGATGTTGACCGGGTAGGGGGACTGCCGCAGCGGCAGCAGGTAGACGATCTGCGCCAGGGCGTCGGGCATCTCCGATCCGCCCAATTGCGGCGGGGTAAGGATGACCCAGTGCGGAGCCGCCGGGAACATCAGCCAGGGACCGGAGAGTTGGACGCAACGCTCGCCTTCCAGCACCAGTAGCCCCGCCGGAGAGGAGGCGGCGCGCACCTCGACGTTCCAGGCGCGGCGCAGATACTGCCGCAGCGCTCGCAGCGGCTCCCGCGACTCCGCATTCACCTGCGCGCCGCCCATGCCGATGCGGAGCTCTCCCTGAGGGCCTTTGACCCAGTAGCGCTCCTCACGCAATTCAAAATAGAAGGCCTCGCCATCATAGGGCAGCGCCGCCGCCGCAATCAAGCGCAACGTCCGCCCCTGCAACGCCGCATCCGGTTCGTACCGCAACTGCGGGAAGACCTCGAAAAAGTCCACAGCGCTGCCCTCCGGCGCCTACAGGCCCAAATCCGCGAGCGTGAAGCCAACGACCGTCCCGGCATGGGGATCGGCGACGAAGAGCTGCCCGTCCGCCGTCAGTGCCAGCCCGGCGGGGAATTGCAAGCCCCGATTCATCCCCAGCGTGCCCAGGGCGACACCCTGCGCGTCAAAGATGAGGACGCGTCCGTGACTGCTGTCGCTCACAAAGACCCTGTCGGCGGCGTCAACGGCGACATAAGGCTTGTCTTCAGAATTCTCCACACTCCAGACAGGCACGCTCCACTGATACACCGGGACGCCCGTCCGCAACAGCACCTGCATCCGCAGATTCCAGGAATCGGCGAGGACGACTTCGCCCCTGCTGTTGAACGCCAGCCCTACCGGCTCATGCAGCTCGCCGGGATCGCGCCCCGCGCCGCCGAACTCCCACAGGAAATGCCCGTCGCGGTCAAAAACCTGCACCCGCTTGTTGCCGGTATCGGTCACATAAAGATAGCCATCCGGTCCCACCGCCAGAGCGCGCGGCCCATAGAACAACCCCTCGCCGTTGATGTCGCCCCGGTTAAACTGCCCCAACGCGCCCCAGCTGCTCAGGTACTCGCCACGCGCGCTGAATTTCTGGATGCGGTGATTCCAGGTATCGGCGACGTAGACGTTCCCTTCCGCATCCACCGCCACTCCCCACGGCTCACGGAACTGCCCCGGGCCGGAGCCCTCGCCCCCCCAGGAATTGAGCACGGCGCCCTGCCGGCTCACGTGCCAGATGCGCTGCCCCTGCGTGTCCGTCACATAGAGCGAGCCGTCCGGCGCCGCCGCGACATCGCGCGGGGTCGCCCCCGGCAGCGAAATTGTCGCCGCCGGCGTGAGCAGGAGATCAGCCCCGGTGTAAGGATCCCCCAGCGGGGTAGCCTGCGGGATCGGCGTTGCGGCGCCCGTGCTCCCCAGGCGATAGCCCCAGATTTGCTCGGCCAGATCACGGCGCACGTAGAGCCGGAATTCATCGCGGTAAGGCCATTGCTGGAGGGTGATGGTGCGCCCCTTCACCTGCGCGTAGCGCCGATAGTCCCGCTTCCACGCGATGTCCCACAGCGCCTGACGCAGCTCGGGATCCGTCAGGGCGTTCTTGATGCGTTGCCAGGTCAGGTCGCGATAATCCTCAAGAGGCCACCAGAGGAATTTGTAGGAGAAGTACTGATAATCATCCCCCAGGATGGCTTCGACCGCCGCCCACTGCGGCCACCCGGCAATCACCACCGGCGATTCGCGCAATTGCACGGGATCGGGCGTCTGACCGTAGTAATAGGCGTTGGGGAAATCATGCAGGTACCACGAGAAGATCGTGTACTCCCGCTCGCCATAGGCCACTTTCACATCGCGAGGGGAGCCCGTCGTCCGCCAGGAGACGTCCTCAATCTGCTGCAGGGCAATTTTCACATCCGGGGCGCCGTGCGCATAGACGAGGAATTCCGTCGCCGAATCGTAGGTGACGTAATTGAACGTCGTCATCGTGCGCACGGTGAGCAGCGCGAGGAACGCGGCCAGGGTGAGGACCACCACCCGCAGCGCCGGGCGATTTCCCATGCGCCGCCACGCCCACACCACCGCCGCCAAGGCCGCCGCGGCCCCCAGGAATCCCCCCACGGCCTGGAACAACGGATCCAGCTGCGCCAGCGCTGGGCCGGCCGTCGCCAGCCCCCCGCTCAAGGCGACGCGAGCGCGGCCGGCGGCGTCCACAAACACCGTCACGCCCACCGCCAGGAGCGGCAACGCCACTGCCAGCACCCACCCCTGCTGTTTCCACCACGTCCGCCAATCCACGCCCTCGGCCACCCGTCCCAGGAACCACGCCGCCAGGAAAATGCTCGGCAGGGCAATGTGCACGGTGAGCCAGGGCATCTTCTCGCCCGCGTACGTGTAGGCAATCCAGGCCAGCGCCGTCCAGCCCAGCGCGAAGAGCGGGAAAAAGCGCGTCACGAAGGGCGTTCCACTGTCCACCCAGGACTCCACCGCCGCTGCCTCCGTCCCCGCAGGGGCCTCAGCCGTCCCGGTGTCCGGCGTTGACGCGGGCCGTCCCGCGAACAACCGGCGCAGCCCCCCCACCGCCAGCGTGCCCGCGCCCAGGAGAGAAAAGACCAGCGGCAAATACTCATAGAGTGGCATCAGCAGCAGGTAGTAATAGCCCGGCTGCGTGCCGCGCTGCACCCCCTGTTGCGCCATCCAATACGCCAGCGAGCCGACCAGCCCACTGAGCAAGCCCACGGGGTTGGTGAAGATGGTGGTGTAAAGGACGGTGAAAATCGTCCCCGCGATGAGGGCGGCAGTGAGCCAGCGGCGTTGACCCCACCACCATCCCAACGCCGCAGCCAGGGCCAGCGTCCCCGCGATGAAAAATGCTGTGATCGTTAGCGATGCCCCGTCAATGCCAGAAAGACTGCCGGTGGTGAGCGCGCTGTACAGGTTCATCATGTCCACGCCCGCCAGCTGGATGAGGAAGGCCGAACCGAGCGGCAGCGTCAGCGTCCCCACGAGCATGAGCACATCGAAAAGCCGCATCCGCCGTAGGGTCGCCTCGCCCACGCCGAAATACGCCACCACCACGTCCCCAATCACCAGCACCAGCGCAAGATAGAGGGCCACATTGCCCCACCAGGGGACGATCGTCTTCGCTACCCGCGTGTTGGCGTCGAGCGCCTGCTCCACCACCTCCCCTTGCGTCAGCGCCAGGCCGTAAACGCCCACGCACACCAGCAGCACCACCACGAGCGCCAGGAAAGGGACCAACAGGTTGGGGCGTGCCCACCGCGTCCGCAGCACATTCAAGATGAAGGGGATGACCAACAAGATAAAATAGATGAGGGTGTAGATGTAGCAGGTTTCTTTGGTCGTGTAGAGCAGGGCGAAGAAGGCGCCTATCGCGTAGAGCCAGCGGCTTCGCCCTTCCTCCAGGTATTTGAGGATGGCCCACAGCAACAGCACCGCCATGAGCATGTTGGGGGTGTCGTGCCGGATGTAGCGGTTGTAATAGCTGATCGCAGGCGAGATCAGCAGCATCAGCGAGGCGATCAGCGCCCCGCCCCGACCCAGCCAGCGGCGGAACAGGAAGGGGCTCAGCACCAGCAGAACGCCCAACACAGCCGGGAAGATCCGCGCCACGAAGTCGTTGACGCCAAAGAGAAAGTAGTTCAGGGCCGTCATGTGAAACAGAAGCGGCCCGTGCATCATGGGGTTGTGTCGGTACCCCGATCCCGAATAGAGATACCACGAGAACTTCGTGTGCAGCGCCTCGTCATGGCTCATCACCCGGTCACCCAGGATGTAAAAGCGGCTGAACATCGCCAGGAGCAGAATCACCCCCAGCGCCACACGTTCCCAACGGCTCAAAGTACGCGCCTGCATACACGTCGCCTCCGAAGATGAGATGTCGCCTTGCGCTCGCCGGCGCCGCCGACGGCGCGGCTCAGCCTTCCTCCGTCACCGCTTCCAGCTTCTTGAACAGCGGCGCAGGTTTTTCCAGCACCCGCCCCGCCGGCAGCTCGGCGAAGGCCCATCGCCCTGTAGCGCCCGTCGCGTCATAGCGCAAGACCGCGTGCGGACGGACGGCGTCGGGGATTTCCTCGACGTACTGCATCCCGAAGAGCACATCCTGATAGCCCAGCATGGCGTGCAGTCGCTGCGCGGAGAAAGGCAGGAACGGCGCGAGCAAAATCTTCAGCGCATTGATCGCCTGCAGCGCCACGTAGAGGCTCGTCCCCGTCGCCTGGCGATCCGTCTTGATCTGCGTCCACGGGGATTTCACCTCCAGATAGCGGTTCGCCTCGCGCGCGAGGTTCAGCGCCTCCGTCAGCGCCGCGCGGAACTGCGCCGCCGCCAGCCGCGCCCCCACCTTCTCGAAGGCCTCCCGCGCTTGCCCCAATAGCGCCTCATCCACCGCGTCGAAGGTGCCGGGCTCCGGCACGACGCCGAAATGCTTCACCGTGAACGACAGCACCCGATTCACCAGATTGCCCCAGATCGCCACCAGCTCGCTGTTGTTGCGCTGCACGAAATCGGCCAGGGAGTAATCCGAATCGCTGGTCTCCGGCATCACCGCGCTGAGGTAATAACGCACGGCGTCGGCGTCATAGAGCTCCAACAGATCGAGAACCGCGTCCGCCGACTCGCGACCGCTCTTGGCCGCCTTGGCCCCATGGATGTTCATGAACTCGTTGGCGGGCACGTCGTAGGGCAGATTGAGTTGCCCCGTCTCCGCATAGAGCCGCTGGACGCCGATGAGTTCTGCAGGCCAGATGATCGTGTGGAAGGGGATGTTGTCCTTGCCGATGAAGTAATACGTCAGCGCCTCGGGGTCGTACCACCAGGCCTTCCACGCCTCAGGGTCACCTTGCAGCGCCGCCCATTCGATGCTGGCGGAAAGGTACCCGATCACCGCCTCGAACCAGACGTAGAGGCGCTTCCCCTCATAGCCTGGGAGGGGAACGGGAATGCCCCACTCCAGGTCGCGGGTGATGGGGCGCGACTTCAGCCCGCCCCTCACGTAATTCTGCGAGTAGCGGATGACGTTCGGGCGCCAGTGTGCCTTCGAGCCGTCCTCGAGGTAACGCAGCACGGCAGGTTCCAGCTGCGCCAGATCGAGGAAGAAGTGCTCCGTCTCCCGAATGACCGGGATCGAGCCGTCAATCTTGCAGCGCGGGTTGCCCAGCTCCAGCGCATCGAGGAGCCGTCCGCAGTTGTCGCATTGATCGCCGCGCGCGTCGGGATAGCCGCAGTGTGGACAGGTGCCCTCCACATAACGATCGGGCAGGAAGCGTTGCAGCGTCTCGGAAAAGAACTGTTGCTGCTTCTCAATGTGCAGGCAGCCCTGCTCCAGCAGCCGGAGGAACATGTCCTGCGAGACCCGATGATGATTGAGAGTATCCGTGTGCGTGAAGAGGTCATACGAAATGCCGATGGTCTTTTGGGTCGCCAGGAAGCGCGCGTGATAGCGCTCGAAGATCTCGCGCGGTGTCACGCCCTCCTTGTCGGCTTTGACCGTGATCGGCGTGCCGTGAGAATCCGACCCCGAGACCATCAACACGTCGTTGCCGGCCAGTCGGTGATAACGCGCAAAAATATCCGCGGGCAAATAGGCGCCGGCGAGATGTCCCACATGCAAGTCGCCATTCGCGTACGGCCACGCTACTGCGACCAGAATTTTCTTGGCCATGCTTCAAACTCCTT
>JAGPHL010000011.1 GCA_018055515.1 Anaerolineae bacterium | reverse complement strand
GCGCCTTTCGGGTAAGCCCGATCCCGAACCCTCGCGGGCTTCTAACAAACAGTTCCACCAACGCCATCAACGTCAACTCCAAGCGATCTCTTCTAACCTTTGCGCCTGACTTTTGTCAGTCAACCAGTGCCGAAATCTGTAATCACGACCCGGTCGTCTTCCGCAAGCAGGATATTCGCCGGTTTGATATCGCGGTGCAGGAAACGCCGTTTGTGCGCGTAATCCAATGCCTCCGCTACCTGTCGCAAGATCCGAATCGCCCGCTCCAACGGCAAGGCGCCTTGATCGAGAATCACCTGCTCCAGCGACTTGCCCTCAACATACTCCATGGCGATGAAAATATGGCCTTCCTGCTGACCCACCTCGTAAATGGTCACGATGTGCGGGTGGCTCAAGTTGGCAGCCACGATCGCTTCTTGCTGAAAGCGCTGAATGAACTCTGGATCGCCCCCCAGATAAGGCAGCAGGACTTTCAACGCCACATAGCGGCGCAGGGAAGGTTGCCACGCCTTGTAAACCACGGCCATTCCGCCGCGTCCCAGTTCGTCGAGAATCTGGTATTGCCCCATCGTGGTGCCGATAAGATTTTTCTGCTGCATCGCGTCTCCTCCTTCACCCCACAACCCGATTCAAAACGCCTTATCTACCCTCAACGCGAAGTATCCCAACGGCTACTTCACACTCACCTCACGGAACCACTGCACCGTCTCACGCAACCCACTGCGGAAATCTACGCGCTGCTCAAAACCCAACACGGCCTTCACGCGCGCGGTGTCCGCCTGGGAATGTTTGACATCACCAGGACGTTCCGCCTCGAATCGCGGAGCTAATTGCGTCCCCAAAATGCTGTTCAAATCCTCAACCAGCTCCAACAACGTGATGCGTTCGCCGAGCGCCACATTCATCACCTGACCGACGGCGCTCTCCCGTTCACAAGCGAGCAGGTTCGCGGCAACGACGTTGGCCACGTAGGTGAAGTCCCGCGACTGCAACCCATCGCCGTAGATGATGGGCGAGTGGCCCTGCAGCATGGCGGTGATGAAGCGGGGAATGACCGCCGCATATTCCGAGGTGGGATCCTGCCGCGGCCCGAAGACGTTGAAATAGCGCAGCCCGACGGTCGGCAGGCCGTAGACCTCATGGAAAGCCATGCAGTATTGCTCTCCGGCCAGCTTCGAGACGGCGTAAGGAGAAAGCGGCTGCGGCGCCATCGCCTCATGCTTGGGCAGCGTCGGCCCGTTGCCGTACACCGATGAGGAAGAGGAATAGACGACCCGTCGCACCCCCGCGTCACGCGCCGCCAGCAGCACGTGCAGCGTGCCTGTCGCATTGGCCTCGTGCGACGCCAGCGGCGCCGCCACCGAGCGCGGCACCGACGCAATGGCTGCCAGATGCAGCACATACTCCATTCCCGCGACAGCGCGGCGGACCGTCTCCAGATCACGCAGGTCGCCCTCCACCACCTCAATGCGCCCGCGATGCTGCGCGATATTCTCCCGACGACCACTGAAGAAATTGTCCAGCACCCGCACTGTCTCGCCGCGGCGCACCAATTCATCCACGATATGCGAGCCGATAAACCCAGCGCCGCCCGTTACCAGATAATGTCCCATCCTCTTTTCTCCTCGGAAAATAGAATCCGTGCTCAGGTGCCCACGTTCCCACGTGCCCACGTCATTTTCATTTGCGGTGGTGTGCCGGAGGAACATGAGAACTCCTCGGCAAATAGGCGAATCCGCGAATCAGTCACGTTCATACGTGGACACGTTATCACGTTCACACGTTATCACGTTTATACCCTCACACGTTTCCACGCTCAAGAAGTCCGACGTTCTGCAAGGGCCTCCTTGACCGCCGCCTGCACCATGTGCGTGACGACCTGCTCCAGGGTCTGCTGCAGGGGAACGCGAGGCTCCCAACCGGTCAGCGCCTTGATGCGGCTGATGTCGGGCACGCGCCGCTGCATGTCCTCGAAGCCGGGTTCGTAGGCCTGATCGTAGGGGATGAAAACCACCCGCTCCGCAGGCGCCCGCACCTCGGGGACGCAGCGTAACACGACCTCCCACACCTGTTGCGCGAGCTCCAGAATCGTCACCTCCTCCATCGTCCCCACATTGAAGACCTGCCCCACGGCTTGAGGGGTTTCCGCCAGCGACAGCAGCGCGCGGACCGTGTCCTGCACGTTGCAGAAACACCGCGTCTGACTGCCGTTGCCGTACACGGTAATCGGCCCCCCCTTGAGCGCCTGCCGGACGAAGCGCGGCACCACCATCCCATATTGTCCTGTCTGGCGCGGGCCGATCGTGTTGAACAGCCGGAAAATCACCACCGGCAGGTCCATCTGACGCTGATACGCCAGTCCCAGGAATTCATCCACGGCCTTGGAATCGGAGTAACTCCAGCGGGCCTTGGTCGTCGGCCCCAGCACGCGATCCGCATCCTCGCTGAAGGGGACTTTGTCGCTCTTGCCGTAAATCTCCGAGGTCGAAGCAATGAGCACCTTTTTGCGATAACGCGCCGCGGCCTGTAAGACGGCGTGCGTCCCCAGGACGTTGGTCTCAATGACGTGAACGGGATTGTGCACGATCAGCTCCACCCCCACCGCCGCGGCCAGATGGAAAATCACATCGCACTCCCCGGCAAGACGGTCAAGCACCACCTCGTGGGTAATGGTATCAATCACCGGCTTGAAATGAGGATTGGCCACGAGATGCTGAATGTTATCGAAGCACCCCGTCGAAAGATTATCAATGACGGTCACCTCCCAACCCTGGGCTAACAGGGCCTCCGCGAGATGAGAGCCGATGAACCCCGCGCCGCCCGTAATCAAGGCCCGCTTGCGATCGCTTGACATGCGCTTCCCTCTTGAAACGGCCTGGATTTGCGCAGGCCCGCTCACGCCGCGAGGCCCACGAGTGCCGTTGCCGGACTGAGTATAAGGCCGCCCTCTCCTGTGTCAAACAATCATGCGGGAGTCGCTCCCGCATGTTGTAGCGCCTCCAGCAGCCGCTGCATCTGCAGTCCATTGGTGAGATCGCCGCGCGTGCGTTCCAGCACCGCCCGGAACTGATCCACCCGGTGACGCAGCCCGCCGGTCAGCGCGTCGGGATAGTCAAAGGACATCAGCACTTCGTACACCGCGTCCATGATGTTCAACAAACGCTCTGCCTCGGCCAGCTCACCCTGCCGCATACAATCCAAACAGCGCCGGCGCAATTCACTGGCAGCCTCACACAGGCCGTTGAGATAAGTGGCGTAAGGCACATCGAGCTCGGCCGGCGCGGGAAGCGGACGGTCTGCCACGAGCGCCAACGTCACATGCGCTTCGACCAGTTCCTTGAAGGCGTCCTGCGTGTAGCCGGCAAAGAACAGGTCGGGATACGGTTCGAGGGCCGTGCGGATCTCCGCCGCGACCGCGTCTGCCTCTGACAGCACCGCCTGAGCGGACTCCCATTCCTCCCGATGGCCGGCGCGAATCGCCTGTGAGCAAAGACGAATCAGCTCTCGGCTTTGATTCAACACTTGATCCCGCGCCGCATTGCGGGGACGCCAATCCGCCTGCACCGCCTCGGCCAGCGCATCCAACCACGTGTCTAATTCCAGGGACATCTATTCTTCCCCCTCCGGGGGACGCGCGGCGCCGAAGAAAGCCCGCGCCAGGTCTTCGCCCTGCCCCGGCAACACGATCTCGCCATAGATCGCTTCGTATTTCGTCAGGTTTTCCTGCAATGCCCGCAACAACAACTTGGCGTTGAACGGCGTCATGATCACCCGCGCCTTCACCCGAATCTGCGGTTGATTCGGCAGCGCCTGTGCCAGATCAAACACGACCTCCGACGGTGAATGCGTGATGAGCGCAAAATTCGCGTATACCGGTTCAAGATTCACCGGCAGCTCTACATTCAAAGTCTTCGGTTTGGGATTATTCATCTCGTCCACACTCCTCTCCTTACGACGGTACACGACACCGGCTACCAACTACACGACAGAGGGGCCAGGCCCCTCTGTCGTCACTCCTCATCAAAATAGCGGACGCTTGCGCTTGCACTGCGCGCCCGGCTACGCGCCCCCGCCTCAGGATCACGGCCTGAGGGGCAGAGCTACGCGATCGCCCCCACGCGGCCTAGAAAGGCAATGGCTCCTCGCTGCTGTAGGTCGCCTCCTCTTCTGCCACTGCGCCGGCGCCGGGTTCGCCCTCGCCGCGCCCACTGAGGAAGCGAATGGTCTCAGCCGTCACCTCAAAACTCGCGTGCGGCTGACCATCTTGCCCGGTCCACACGCGCGGCCCGCCATTCTTATCGGGATTGAGGCGCCCTTCGACAAGTACCAGACTGCCCTTGTGCAGATATTGGGCCGCGGTCTCCGCCTGCCGCCGCCACACCGTCACGCGGAACCAGATCGTCTCTTCACCCTTGGTGCCATCCGGATTATTCCACTTGCGGGTGGAGGCAACCGAGAAATTAGTGACGGGAGTGCCATCTGGCGTGTAACGCATCTCGGGGTCGCGTCCCAAATGGCCAACGATCATGAGTTTATGGTACATTGCTGGTCTCCTTTCTTACAAGTCTTACAAGCTAGAGGTTTTACCGACAAGAAGGCAAATTGATTATACCCGAAGGCCCCTCATAGCACAAGTGACCGCGTTTTTGGCCATCGGTGTGAAGATTGGGGGAGCCTTCATGACGAGGGACAAAACCGGTGAGCCCTGGCAGACGCACAGGGCTCAACTCTTCGACAAAGTCCCTCACGGCGCCGGCTCGCCCTCCAGGAAACAGAGCAGCCCCTCGACGATGCCCAGCGCCACGACGTCCTGGCGTTCCACCAACAGCTGGCGGTCGTCCAGCATAAAGCCAATCTCGATCACCGCGGCAGGCGTGTTCTGATGAATTTCGTAGAAGGCATGATAGCGGGTCATATCGAAGGTGATGGTGTTGGCGTCGAAAGGCAGGCCGGTCCGCGCGTGATAGTAGCGGCTGAGGCAGGAAACGAGCACGTCCTCATTGCCGGGGATGTAGCTGGATTCCGCCCGCGCCACTTTGAAGCCCGTCTTCCCAGGGTAGGCGCAAGAGTCGGCGTGAATCGAGAGCAACACATCCGCCTGATAGCCGGCAAGCCGATCATCGAATTCGTTGAACACATCCACGTTCCAGCCCCCCTCCCGCAACCGCGCCGCGACCCGATCGGCAACCTGCGCATTGATCTGGGCTTCCTGCAGGCCGTCCGGGCACACCGCGCCGCTATCGCTGCCCGCGTGTCCCGCAATGACCCCCACCCGCGGGACAGCCGGCGTCGCCGGTTCTGACGTCACCACCGCCAGCGGTCCCGGCGTCGGCGTGGATGCGCCGAGAGGGATCACCGCCGGCCCCGTCTGCGGCGGCGTCACCGCCACGGTACTGCTGGCCACAGGGATGATCGGCACCAGCCCCAAGGGCGCCAGCAGCGCCAGCGCCGCCGCGATGAGTACCAGACCCCGCAACAACAGCGCGACGGTCCAGGGATCGCCCGACTGCGCGCCCACTGCTTGAGGATGCTGTCCGGTCTTACTCATCGCCGCCCCGTCCGCACTCGACCTCAACGCATCCGCCGACGCCACTCAGATTTAAGCGCAATGGCGTCCCAATTGTCGTGGTGAATCAAAAAATTTAACACCAAACGGGTGAAGCGGCTCGGATCCTCCAGCATGGGGAAATGTTGCACGCCCTCCAGCAAGAGGACGTTCACGTTTTCCGCCAGCTCCTCCATCACCTCGTCCGCCGGCACCTGGATGAGCGGATCTTGTGAGCCATATAGCAACATCACCGGAATCTCCAGATCTTCCAGCAACGACTCCAGATCCTCTTGGGCCGCGCTGCGGAGGGCGCTCACGACCGCATCCCCATCGGTCTTGGCGGCTTCCAGAGCCACTTCCTGATAGTCGTTCAACCGTCGCCCCAAAATCCGCGCTGCCGGATTGTCCCCGCCGTTAAAGCCCAGCAACGTGCGGTTCATATTCTCGGTCGTGAAGGGGACATTGCTCAACAACACCTGTTCAACCTGTTCAGGATACCGCTCGGCGAAGTGCAACGCCACAATGCCGCCCAACCCGTGGCCCACCAGGGGAAGCCGCGGCAACCCCATCTGCTGCATGAACAGCGCCACCTGGGCCACGTAACTGTCAATGGAATAACGGGTGCGATTCTTGTCCGAGTCCCCAAAGCCCCAGAAATCGAGCGCGTAGGCGCGATACGACGAGGACAACGCGACCATCGTCGGCACCCAGTAACGCCAGGAACCGAGCCAGCCGTGCAGGAAGAGCAGCGGTTTTCCGCGGCCCAAAGCCTCGTAGTGGGCAAGGCTGCTTTCCAGAATGACGGCGCTCATCCGTTCACGCTCCGCAAGTTCAGGCTTTTCCGTACTGCTGCAGAATCTGCTTCACTTGTTTGATCAGCTCATCAGGCGCAAAGGGCTTGAGAATATACTGCGCCGCCCCGACGCTGAGCCCCTCTTGAATTTCGCTTTCCTGGCCCTTCGCCGAAAGGAACACCACCGGCGTAGACTGCATCTCCGGGATCTGCATCAACGCGGCACAGGCCTGATAGCCGGTCATGCGCGGCATCCGCACATCCATCAAGATGAGATCCGGCCTGACCTGCGGCGCCCTTTCCACCGCCTCGGCCCCGTTGACCGCCAGTTCCACCTCAAAACCGGCAAAGCGTAGGGTGAAGGCAATCAGCTCGCGAATATCACGTTCATCTTCCGCTACGAGGATCTTGACCATCCATCACTCCTTGTTCCCGTCAGCACCTTCTACCAGGCGGGAAATCTCCTCTCCCAACTCCTCCATCGAGAACGGCTTCGTGACAAAACGTGTCGCACCCAGCGCTTTCATCGCCGACGCGCTCCCATTCCCCGGTTCGGCAAAACCCGTCATCACCACGACGGGGATGTTGGCCGTAGCGGGATGGCGCTTCAACTGTTGGAGCACCTCATAGCCATCCATGCCCGGCAACTTCAAATCCAGCAAAATCAGGGAGGGGGGCTGCTCCTGAGCCATCCGCAACGCCCGCTCACCGCGGGTCACCGTCCGCACCTGCAAGCCCTGCGCCCGCAAGGCCGTCCGCAGCAAAGTCAGGGTGTCCCGATCGTCATCTACCACCAGGACCGTGCCTTTGCCGGTCAACACCCGATTCACGACCTGCAACAGCCGGGTCTCATCCACCGGCTTGGTGAAATAATCCACTGCCCCCAATCGCAGCCCGCGATCCTGATCAAAAACCACTGAGACAATCACCACCGGGATGGACGCCGTATCGGGATTGCGTTTGAGGAGCTGCAACACCTCAAAACCGTCCAGATCGGGGAGGCGGATATCCAGCGAGATCAAATCCGGCTGTTCCTGACGCGCCAGGCGCAACGCCGCTTCCCCGGAGGCGGCCACCACGACCCGATGCCCCTCGTGTTCCAACGTCAGCCGCAACATCTCAGCGACTTCGGGGTCATCCTCGACGACGAGAACCGTGGCCACGGCATTGGCTCCCAATCCAGCGGGTGGACGTCCCACCGGCGCCGTCGCTTCCCCTTCCGCCAGCGGGAACGTCACGGTGAAAATACTGCCCTCTCCCGGCTCACTTTCCACTGCAATCTGACCGCCGTGCATCTGCACCAGCGAGGCCGTGATCGCCAACCCCAGCCCCGTGCCGCCCGCTTCCAACACCAACGGGTTATCCACACGATAGAAGCGCGAGAAAATCCGGCTTTGATCCTCCGGCGAGATGCCAATGCCCGTATCGGCTACGGCAACATGGAACATCTCCTCCCGGACATAAGCATAAATGGCAATCTCGCCGCCCGTCGGCGTGTATTTGAAGGCATTTGCCACCAGATTGGTGAGAATTTGCACCATCCGATCGGGGTCCCCGTAAGCCAACGGCAGGCCCTCCGGCAGAACGGTGCGGAGCTGCAACCCCTTCTCTTCAATCTTGGGCGTGAGGGTGACCGCCACCTGCCGGATCAGCTCCACCATGTCCACCGGCTGACAATGAAGCTCCACCTTGCCGCCCTCAATGCGCGACATATCCAGCAAATCGTTCACCAGGCTCGTCAGCCGATCGGTGTTGTTGCGGATGATGTTCAGGAATTGCACCTGCATGTCAGTGAGCGGACCGGTGGCCCCCATCAACAGCAAATCCACGTATCCCTTCACCGAGGTCATCGGCGTGCGCAACTCATGCGAAACCGTGGAGACAAACTCACTCTTGGCACGGTCGGCCTCCACCTCCGCCGTGATGTCGCGGAAGGCCGCCACAATCCCCAGGAACTCGCGAATCGGCGAGATGACCGGCGATAGGTGCATACTCACGACTTGCCGCCCCAGTTCCAGCCGTTCCGAGAGGAAGTCACCGCTCTGGTAGCTGCCCGGTTCCGCCTCCCACACCGCAATCTGCTCCAGCCAGCCGCGCACTTTGTCGCCGTAGAGCCCCAACACCTCACTCAGCGAACGTCCCACCGCCTGCGCGCGATTCACCGTGAGGATGCGCTCCGCCGCCGCATTGAAGAGGATGATCTTGCCGCGAGCGTCTGCCACCAGCACGCCGTCGGCGATGCCTTCGAGAATGGCCTGACTGCGAGCGGCTTCGTTCTGCTGAGCGCGCAGCATCGAGCCTACCCGCTCCGCCTGCTCGCGGATCAAACGATACAGTTCAGCGTTGTTGAGTGCATGACCGACCTGTACCGCGGCGGCTTCCACCAGCCGCTGATCCCCGATGTCAAAGGCGTCCACCTCGGGCGAATGCAGAAAGATCACGCCGACGGTTTCATCGCCGGCCGTGATCGGCACCGCGAGCACCGAGCGCGTGTTGTCCTCGATAGGAATCCAGCGCGCATCGAGACGCACGTCGGGCACCATCGCCGATTGCCGGTTCGTGAGCACCCACCCCACCAGGCCCTCGTCGCGCTTGTAAGGCGCCCGCACGCCCCCAGGCGGGACAGATTTGCCGCCCCCCACTGAGGCCCGCTGCTGCAAATAGCCCGTGTTCTGATCCAGCAGCAACACGGTCGCCCGCTCGGCGCCAACCGCGTCTTTGAGCATCGAGACCGTCTTGTGCAGCACTCGATCAATGTCGAGGCTGGCCACCAGGCCGGAAGCAATTTCATACAGGATCGTCGAGCGGTCGCGCTCGGTACGCAGGCTGTTCAAGGCTTCGGCCAGCTCCGCCGTGCGCTCTTCCACCCGCCGTTCCAACTCCGCCGAGAAGTTCTTGACCTCCTCGAAGAGCTGCGCATTTTCCACCGCCACCGAGATCTGGTCGGCGAGCATCGTCAACGTCGCCACCTGCAGCGGCTCGATGACCCCGGCCTCGCGGCGTTCCGCGCTGAGCACTCCCACCGTGCGCCCGGCGACCTGCAACGGCACAAGCAACGCCGACCCCACCGGCAACGGCCCCGGCGTGAAACGCGGCTCGCTGCGCATGTCATCCAACGCCAATGGCATGCCAGACTCCACGACGGCGCCCACCAGTCCTACCCCCGGTTCCACCTGCAGACCCTCGCCCAACAAATTCAGATCATACCCCGAGGACGCGCGCGGCGTCAGCGCCGTCTGCCCCCGCGCTTGCAGGTACACCGTCGCATAATCATAGCCCAACAAATTGGTGACCGCTTGCGCCACCGTGTTGAGGACCAGCGAGAGGTCGAGTTTGGTCGTGATCGAGCGGCTCAGCTCGTTGAGCAACATCAGGGTGTTCAGCTGCAGCCGCAGGTTTTCCACCAGCCGGTTGTTGGCGATGACCACCCCAATCTGCGCCGCGAACAGCTCCAGGACTTCCAGGGAGGCCCGCGTCGGCGCCCGTCCATCCAGAGGCTCGTCCACCGACAGATAGCCGACGGCATCGCCCTGCGGGCCATACAGCGGGACCAGCAACAGGTCCTGCGGATGCCACATGCCGGGGCGGCGAGCCTCAGGCAGGGCCACCTCCGCCTCAAACACGTCCAGCTCCCCGCGCCAGACGTGTTGCTGTTCAGCCGGAATGTAATAGCAGTTGCCGATGCGGAATTGCTCTTGCAACAGACGCGCGATCTGCGGCCAGGGGCGGCGCACTTGCTTGAGGCGCTCCAGATCCGCCAGAGGCATCCCCGCGCCGGCGACGCGCCGCACCATCTGCCCCTCGATCACGCTGATGAGCACGATCTCATAGCCAACGGCTTCCTGCGTGGCATACGCCATGTCCAGCAGGGTCTCTTCGAGGGGGCGATCGGAACGCATCGTCCGCGTGGCTTCCAACAACAAGCGCATCTGCTCGGCGCGTTCCCGCACAAAGTTGCCCCGCAGCAGTTGCTCCTGATAGCGCCGATCGTTTCCCACCGCCAACGCCGTTTCCGCCGCCAGCCCGTCCATGAAATCAATCGCCGCCGGATTCAGCGCCTGCGGTTGGCGGCAGTGCAGCACGATGGCCGCTGCCAGCTGGTCCTCATAAAAGACAGGCGACCACAGTTCAGTCTGCATCCCGGCCTGGTACGCCGGCGTCGGGTGCAGCTCGGCGAGATTGGGAATGTAGCGGGTGACCGGCTGCCGCATGAAAGCCACCAGCGAAGGATCGGTCTCGGCATGGGCCAACAGCTCCTCGTAAGCGGCGGAGGTGGCCTCCGTATAACCCTGGGCCAGCGCCAGGGTAGGGAGCTCGTCACGCCAGAGCCAGACCATCCCCGCATCCGCGTGAGTGAACCGCCGCGCTTCTTCCAGCACCAATTGGAGGATCCGCCCCAATTCCAGCGTACTGGCGATCTCCTGGGTGATGCGCCGCAAGGCGGCTTCCGAGGCGACGCGCCGCGCGACTTCCTGCTCCGCCGCCTGGGCGCGCCGGGCCTGTGCCTGCCACGCCGACGCCAGGGTCGCCCCGGCGCCCGCCAAAAAGGCCGCCACGGCCCAATGCAACCACAGCGTCGGCGTGCGCCACACGGCCAACACCGCCAGCGCGAATAAGATGAGGGCCATCAGCCAGACACGCCGTCGTCCCTGCAGGCCCCCCAACACCGCCGGCAAGATCAACAGGTACAGCCCCACGGGCAGCGCGCCGCTATACAGCAGCAGCAACGCCAGCGCGCTGCTCAGCAGCACCGCGCCCCATCCAGGCTGGAAAGAAGTCAACCGTTCACGCATCTTGCCCGATCAACCCCAAATAATTTTTACGTCCCCATGGGTCAGTATTGCAAAAAAGTCCACGGAATTAAGATTTCCGCACCCGCCGGCGCGCTTCGGCTGCCGCCTCGGTCACCTCACGAATGTCAGTGAAAGGGCCCTCATCGGCTGAAAGCATGCCGATCTGCAGACGCATCAAGGGCACATGTTTTTCCTCACCATGGCTGTCATGCACCACCAGGTATCCCTGCATCCGGGTCATGAAGTCGTAGTGCGTCCCTACATTCTCCTCGAAGCGCCGTTCGAGCTCCTCTTTGAGCTGCGACATGATCGCTTTGCGGGTAATGACAATGAAGTTATCGCCTCCGATGTGCCCGATGAAGTCCTCCGGATGGCCGAGGCGCTCCACGGCCTCATTGAGCACCAGCGCTGTGAAGCGTAACACCTCCTCGCCGGCCACGAAGCCATACACCTCGTTGAAAGCGTCCAACCCCGGAATGCCAATGTAGAGGATGCCCCAATCCGCCAGGCGCAGCAGCTGCCGCAATTGTTGCTCAATCAGCCGGCCGCTCGGCAGGCCGGTCGTCGGGCTTGTCAGACTCTCGATCTCGGCACGCTTGATGGTGTTCCGCACGCGCAACCGCAGCTCTTCCACGTCGAAGGGCTTGGTGATGTAGTCATCGGCGCCCAGCTCCAGGCCGTGGATTTTGTCGCTGCGTTCGTCTTTCTGCGTGAGAAAAAGAATGGGGATATGACTGGTGCGCAGGTTGGTACGCAGCTGCCGGCAGACTTCATACCCGTCAATGTCGGGAAGCATGATGTCCAGGACGATCACATTGGGAAGCAACTGTCGCGTTACCTCAAGCGCATCCTGTCCCCGCGGCGCGACATGCACTTCGTACTCCAGGGATCTGAAGTACAGCTGTAACATGTTGGAGATGTCGGGATCGTCTTCCACTACCAGAATACGGCCTTCACTCATGTCCTACCTCCTGCCCCGCGAATCCACGGTGGGTCGGGGGTGCCTTTGTGACCTCAGGTTGCTCGCGCTTGGGCCTTGACGCGCGCGATGGTTGCGTCAGGCAGCACCTGCTCGAAACTGCGCAGAGCTGCCAGGCGGAAGCCGTGCTTTTCCGCCAGGGCGTCTATGTCCTCCATCTGCTCCAGCGTTAAGTCTTTGCCCAAAGAATAATCCTCGAAGCGCCCTTCCAGCGCCAGGGTCATGGTCTCTGCCATGCATCCAAAAGTCAACGTCGGCGGCAGCCCATAATCGAAGCCGAAATCTACCGCGCCGGGCACTTCCGCCAATCCGCCATCGAAGACAAGCACGTCATCTCGCGCCTGCGCTACCTGCCAGGAGACGTCCCTCGGGCGCGAAACATCACAGACCACCGCTCCGCGACGTAAGTGCTCCGGGCGTACCAGGTTTCCCCCCGCACTGGTCACGGTGATCACCACTTCCGCCTGTTGAATATCGGCGACTTCTGTAGAAAGCCGCACTTCAGGCGCCCCGCTGGCCCGCAGTCGCTCGCCAAGGGGCTCCAGGTGTCGCAACTCACGTCCAACCAACAGCACCGAGCCGAATTCACGCGCCAGACTTTGCGTCACGATGCTGCCGATAGCCCCGGCCGCGCCGACCACCGCCAGAGTCACGGCGGCGGGATCGTACTCCATCCGCCGCATCGCCTCACGGGTCGCGCGAATGGCCAGCGCCGCGGTGTAGCTGTCGCCGGACGTGACGGCCAGATCCAGAGCGCGGGCGATCGTCACCCCGCCATCTCCCACGACTGAGGTGTAGGCCCCTAGCCCCAGGATTTGCGCCCCCAAGCGCTCCGCCATCCGCCCCGCAGCGATGATTTTACGGTACACCTCCGTTGGCGGCAGATGCAACATCCGCTGCACGGTGTAGGGCACGGCGAGCAACCACCCCTCGATCTCTTTGCCCGTCGCCGCCGAGCGCACCCCGGTGACATGGGAGATATACACCGGCGGCCAAAAGCGCGAGGCAAAATCAATCACCGGCTCAGGCAACATCCGCCCCAGCAGCGGATACTTGCGCGCCACATCGCGTTTGGCCGACAGCGGGTGAATGATAAAGGCAAACGCATCCATAAATTTTTCGCGTTTTAACGAGGATACAATCTTGGATGCGCGATCTCCGGATTCGGCAGCTTCCAGTGATCGCTGTCCTCGTAAGTAATGTTCCGGTCAATGACCCGGCGCTCAGGCGAGGCAAACAGGATCACATCGGACTCAATCATCCGCGCCGGGAAAATGACCATCCCTGAACCAATGCGGACATGATGCCCTACCGCCGAACCGATCACCGACAGACCGGTGTTTTCCAGGCGTCCGCCGAAGTGCGATCGAATGGGAATAGTCGGGACCAGGTTGAAATCGGTGAAGGTGTTGCCCGCGCCGATGAACGTCTCCCGTCCCACGACGCACATCTGCAAGCAGGTATTCTGCGCCACCATGCAATCTTCCATCAGCACCGTCTCGAACAGCGAGGCGCGAAAAGGCAGGAACGTCCCATCGCCGAGGACGCTCAGCAGCAGCTGACAGCCGTGAGCGATATTCACATTGTCACCCAACACGCAGTTGGCGATCATGGCTCCTGCCCCAATCGTGACGTTGTTACCGATGATCGTCGGCCCCTGGATGATCGCGGTAGGATCAATCTGACAATTCTTGCCCACTTGCACCAGGGCGGAGCTCCCCAGCAGTTGCCGGCGCTCGAGCATCGCCTGCCACAACAAGCGCAGGTTCAGCCCCAAGTCCTTTTCCAGAGAGCGCTCGAAACGCGCCCCAATGGAAAAAATGCCAAACATGACGTTGGCAAAAAGGATGTGGATCCAGTGCTCAACAGAAAGGAACGCCTTGGTAGGCAGCTGATACACCAAATCGCCGTAGACGTTGGACATGTGAGTCGGCACATGGTAGTATCCCGCTTCCCGCGGCTCAGTGTGCATCACCAGCGGGCGCACCACCGGCTCGATGCCGTAGGGATAATACCACAAGTCCGCCACATACACGTTGCCCTGACGTCGAATGCCCCGCTGCAAATAGATCGCATGTTGCGAAATGGCGGGGTCATCCAGCTCGAAGGCCACCTGACAGGCCTTCCCCAGGCTACGCGCCTGCACGATAAATTCGTCAATGAAGGGCTGATCGAAATAGAGATTCTCACGGTACACGAGCGTCTCGACACGGTCATGCCCGATCTCGGAAAGAGAATCCACCTCCAGCTCTTCGGTCGTGTAGGGCACCAGGATGTCCCGTTGATGGAGCCACAACGGCTTACACAGCACGCTCAGATCGCGCGCGGGCTCGTTGAACGGCGGTATTTTGCGTTTTTCGCGCAGGATGATTTTACGCACCGAGCTGCTTCCTTACCCACCCAGCGTCACAGAACCCACCCAGCGTCACGGACGGTTACACTCCAGGCGTCCGCCCAATCTGGAACATGCAGGCGGGATCCCCTAAGGCGATGCACGTCACTTCTGCGACCTCGAAGGGCTTGCCCCCGCTTGCCCAATACAGCGTCTCCGCCAACAATCCCGTCATCAGAGAGCAGACCGGATAGCTCGCCCGCCAGCCCCAACAAAAGCCGCACTGCTTCATGATCCAGAAGTAGCTCTCCGCCGTCTCCGATAGTTGCACCTGCTGCGCCGCATAGCGGTTGAGGATCTCCGCCAGGACCTCCAGGCTCAGGCGCACCCGGAAAGTGAGCGGTAGAATGCGGAACATCACGTCGGCGACGCTCAGCAAGCCGCCAAAATCCTGGACGCCATACCGAAACGCGACACGCCCCGCGCGCCAACAAAGCTGTTGCCCGCTGTGCGCTCCGTGCAATTCATCTATCGCCGTGAACAGCTGCGCCACCGCCGTAAACGGCAAGGCCGGCTCGAAATTGGTCGGCAATGGCTGCTCGCCCAGCTCCGGAAGACGGGCCGCCGTCAACACGGCCTTCAGGCTGTTGGTTCCGAGCACTTCCTCCAGCGATAGGAGCAAAATGCGCGCGAATTTGTTGGGAAAGTACCCCTCCGCGTGCGCGTCGTCTCCCGCGAGCCCCGCCTCAAACCGCTGCGCCATCGTTACTGCAGATCCAGAAAATTCTGCACAACCTGGTTAAAATGGTCTTTTTCATCCAGCATGGGAAAATGCCCGGAGCCTTCAAAGTAATGGATCAGCGCATGTTTGACTCCGGTCTGCAACACGTGGCCCTGATGGGGATCCACGATATTGTCCTTAACCCCATAAACGCCCATGACCGGGATGCGCAGCTCTTGCAAACGAGGGCGCAAATCGGTAAAGCGCAAATCGCGGATGCTATCCGAAAAAGAGTTCATCGTGGTGCTGGATAAGTCCTTTTGAAACATGTTGTACCAGGTGCGCCAGTCGCGGGCGTAAAACCGCGAGGCGATCCGCATCCCAAAAGCGAAAGCGCGCGGGAACCGATACAGCAATCCGGCAATGCGCCGGTTACCGGCCAGTTTGAGCGGCACCGCCAGCCCCGAACCGACCACGGGAGAACCTGCCACCGCCACGCGCGAGACCCGCTGCGGATACATCAATGCCAGGCTCAGCGAGACGGTCCCCCCCATCGAGTGCCCCATCACCGGCGCGCGTTCCACGCCCAGGCGCTCCATGAACTGATTCACCATCTCCACATATTCGGCGACGGTGAATACCCCGTGTTTGGCCGACTCGCCAAAGCCCCAGAAATCCAGCGCGTAGGTCTTGTACCTGGAAGCCAACAGCTGCATCGTGGGAAGCCAATAGCTCCACGAACCCAACCAGCAATGCAGCAAGATCACCGGCTTGCCGCGTCCGATGGCTTCGTAGTGGACAATTCCACGATCGGTGACAATGGCTACCATGACATCAATTCCGGCCTCTCCCCAGTGCTTCTATGATAACACACCTCTTGCAGCTGAAGCAAAAGGGGCCGTTGCGGTTCGGTTAAAAAACGGTTACTCTTCGGTCTGATCCATGACCTCGAGGATTGAATACAGGAGTTCCAACAGCACTTGCTTGACGCTCTCACGGTCGCGCGCCACGCACGGGACGACCTTGACGCCCGGCTCAATCTTGAGCACGATGCGCAAGTCGTCGGCCGGCCAGGCATCCGGTATGTCCTGCTTGTTGGCGGCGACGATGTACGGCACAGGCGAATAAGCGCGGAAAGTGTCTAAAATGCGCTGCGCCTCGCGGAAGGTCTCCGGCCGGGTGCTGTCCACCATCACCACGAAACCCAGCATCCCCTCAGAGAGGATTTCCCACATGAAATCGAAACGGCGCTGTCCCGGCGTGCCAAACAGATAGAGGATCAATTCCTCATCAATGGTAATGCGACCGAAATCCATCGCCACCGTCGTCGCGTCCTTAATGCGCTCGGCCCGGCTGGAGATCTTCCTTTCAGTCGAAACGACATCAATTTCACTCACACTCTGGATGAATTCGGTTTTCCCAGAAGCAAAGGGCCCCGTCACGACGATCTTCAGTGTTTGCATGGACTAGAGCTCCCGAATGCGATCAATGAGCTTGTGAATCAAGCCGCGCTTGACATCAGGGCGGCGTGCCCCCATCACGGCCTCAGGACGTTCCTTCTCCTCCGACCGAACGCCCCGCGTCTCCCCGACCGCAGCCTCAGCCATCTGCCGCGGCGGACGAATGATTTCGACCAACCCCGCTTGCAGCAGGCCGTAGACGATCTTGCGAATCTGAAATTCGCTCATGTTGTTGTACTGCGCGATCTGCCGGATGGTGTTGCGCGGATTGACGAAGGAAATCACCCGCCACTCTTCTACGGTCAGATTCACATCCCGCAACGGCGTGTTGGGCTTCTCGGCAAATTTCAGCGCCACGTCGAGGGAAGGGATCTCTTCCTGCAGCCGTTCCCACTCCTTGAGCCGCCGGCTCCCCTCCATGATGACGTTTTCCAGGGCAATCGAGCTCACCAGCTTACCCTGAATGGGCAACTCGTTCGGCTCGAAGCGGAACGTCCCCGCATTCCAGGAAAACACGCTGTAAGCCGTGTCCGTGATGTGTTGGCGCACGAGCTGCACCAGTTCCTGCTGCTGGACATGTCCCGACTGGATGAGCATCAGCGCCACATCCCGGTCGGGCTTGCTGCCCATGTTGGTCGCAATGACGCGCGCCTGCTCCGCCGTCAACTTACCCGCTTTTTGTAGCAAAGGCAACAACGCGAGTTCCTGTCCATCCGTCGCCGCGTACACTAACGCGCCCTCGCGGAAACACAGGTAGGCCTTGCTTTGCGGACCCTCCAGGTAGAGCGTCCCTGTTTTACGGGCCAGGTTGATCAGGTTCAGCAGTTGTGTGATGCCGAAGTCCTTCAAATTGCCTTTTAGCGCCATTTCTGCCGTCCTTACTCCGATCTCAGGAAAACCAAAAGTGTGCCGTGAAAATCTTACATAACCCCATTATAACTTGCTTCTAAGAGTCAGCAAACCCGCTTTTATGCGCGGCCGCCTGCGCCAGGAGTTCTTCCGCGCCCTGCCGCGAGGCCGCGCCCTGCGTCCCCAACATCTGCGCCAGCTCCTCCACCCGCGCCGCCGCTTCCAAACGCCGCACCGTGGTCACCGTGCGCCCTTCCACCACGGCCTTTTGCACGCCGTAATGGGCATCGCCAAACGCGGCCAGCTGCGGCAAATGGGTGATGCACAACACCTGATGCGCCGGCTGTCCGTCCCCCGCGGCCGCTCCCGTTGGCCGGGTCAGCCGCCAGAGCTTGGCACCGACAATGGCCCCAACGCGCCCGCCGATGCCCTGATCAATCTCGTCGAAAATCAACGTCGGTGTGCGATCGGCGCGCGAGAGCACCGTCTTGAGCGCCAGCATGAGCCGCGCCGTCTCCCCCCCTGAAGCGATGCGCGCCAGCGGCTTGAGTCCCTCGCCCACATTCGGCGCGATCAGGAATTCCACCTGCTCCACCCCCGTGAGATCGAAAGCGGCGGACGACACGGGGGCGGCGTCCTGGACCTCGACGGCGTCTGCCGTGACCCACACCTCCGCCGGCAGCGCCGTTTCCAGCGGCAGACCGGCGGGGTCCGCCTCACAGCGGAACGCGACGCCAAACCGCGTCCCCCCCATGCGCAAATCGGCCAGCTCCCCCTCGACGCCGGCAGCCAGCCGTCGCGCGGCATCTCGTCGCGCCGCCGACAGCGTCCCACACAATTCCGCCGCCGCCGCACTGTACGCCGCCACCGCTTCTTCTAACCCGGCGATGCGCTCGTCGCTGTGCTCCAGAGCTTCTAACTCCGCCGCGATTCTGGTCGCATAGGCCAGAATCTCAGGGATGTCGCCGCCGTATTTGCGCCGCAGGCTGTGAATCAACGCCAGACGCTCCTCGACCTGCTGCAGACGGCGCGGGTTGAACTCGATGCGGCCCAGGTACTCCCGCAGGGAGCGCGCCAGATCCTCGAGCTGATACACCGCTTCCAGCCAGGCGCTCTCCTGAGAGCTCAGCGAGGGATCCACCCGCACCAGCGCGGCCATCTCCCGTTGCCCCTGGCCCAACAGGTCGAGCACCGCCGGCGACTCTTCCGCGCCCTCCTCGAGCAGCGTCAGCAACGTCGCCGTCAGCGACGCCAACTGCTCCGCATTCGCCAGGCGGACGCGCTCCGCCTCAAGCTCGTCCTCCTCGCCGATCTGTAACGCCGCGGCCGTGAGCTCCTGCAGCTGGAAGCGCAACAAGTCCTGCCGCTGCATCCGGCTGCTTTCGTCCTGGCGCAGCGCCTGCAACTCCCGCCGCACGGCCTGCAAGCGCCGGATGGCCTCCGCGACGCGCTCCCGCAATTCTCCAAGATCGGCAAAGCGATCCAGCAGCTGCACATGCTCCGCGACCCGCAGGAGACTCAGATGCTCGCTCTGCCCGTGAATGTCCACCAACTGCTCGCCAAGCTGGCGCAACAACGCCGCCGCGACCACCGAGCCGTTGACGCGCGCGACCGAACGGCCATTGTCGCGGAGCTCGCGGCTCAGCCACAGCACATCGGCGGCCTCGCTATCCAGCCCCTCCTGTTCGAGGAGCGGCGCGAGCCGCGCCTGCTGCCCGGCGTCGAGCTGAAACATCCCTTCGACCGAGGCGCGCGTGGCGCCCTCGCGGATCGCCGTCGCATCGGCGCGCCCGCCCAACAACAGCATCACCGCATCAATCACGATAGATTTACCGGCGCCGGTTTCCCCCGTGAGAATGTTGAAACCCGGCTCCAGGTTCAAATGCAATTCGTCAATAATGGCAAAATCCCGGATATGCAGTTCTTTTAACACACGCGCCCCTCACCCGGCAACTGGATTCACGCTTCAGTCACCCTCATTGGAAATTTACCAGAGACGCCAAGGGCAGCGAGAAAATCCGTGTCCTCTACGCCTTCATGGTGAAAATTCTTTGCGCCGCCTGGGGACATCTCATTTCAGATGCCGTTTAATGAAGAATTGTCACGAGCCTGCGGCACACCGCCGATGACAAAAATGTGAATTGTGAGCTGCGAGTCGTAATCGAAGGCTACAACGGCTCTCTACTCACGGCTCACTGCTCTCTATTTTCCGAGGAAAAGCATATACCTGATTAGCCGAGAAAGCAAGTTCGCCGATGTTTGGAAGGCTTTGAAACAGGTCTGAGAGCTTTTGAGAGCTGCTTTATGCTAAGATGTGAGCGTTAAAAGATAGCCAGGATATGGGGAGTAGTCTGCCTGTGGAACACAGTTCCCGTATTGCGGGATTTTATAATCTGAGCGGCGCTGAACGTCTGCGGCTGGTCGCCGACTGGGCCGCGCTGAATGCCGAAGAGCAAGCCGTGCTCTCCGGCATTTTGGGCCTGGATGTGGAACACGGCGCGGCCATGATCGAGAACGTCATCGGGATCTACGGCCTGCCACTCGGCATCGCCACCAATTTCACGGTGAACGGCCGCGACGTGCTGGTGCCCATGGTGATCGAGGAACCGTCGGTCGTCGCGGGGGCCTCGCTGGCGGCCCGGCTGGCGCGCGCCGGCGGCGGCTTCAGCGCGAGCGCCGACGAGCCGGTGATGATCGGACAGCTGCAGGTCATGGGCCTCGACGATCTCGAGACCGCGCAAACGCGCCTTCTGGCGGAGAAAGCGGCGCTGCTGGCCCTGGCGCACGCCGTGGACCCCGTCCTTGCGCAGCTGGGCGGCGGCGCGCGAGACCTGGAAGTCCGCCTCCTGCCGGAGACGCCCGCCGGCCCCATGCTCATCGTGCACCTGCTCTACGACGTGCGCGACGCGATGGGTGCCAACGCCATCAACACCGCCTGTGAGCGCCTCGCGCCGGAAATCGCACGGCTCACCGGCGGCAAAGTCTTCCTGCGCATTCTGAGCAACCTGGCGGATCGTCGCCTGGCGCGCGCCGGGGTCGTCATCCCCGAAAACGCGCTGGCGTTTGGTAGCTTCAGCGGCGAAACGGTCGCCCTCGGCATCGAACAGGCCTGGGCCTTCGCTGCCGCCGATCCCTACCGCGCCGCGACGCACAACAAAGGCATCATGAACGGCATAGATGCGGTCGTGCTCGCTACGGGGAACGACTGGCGCGCCGTCGAAGCGGGGGCCCATGCCTACGCCGCCCGCGAGGGGCGCTACACGAGCCTCAGCACGTGGCAGCGCGATGGGAAGGGCAACCTCGTCGGCAGCCTGGAGCTGCCCCTGGCATTGGGCATCGTCGGCGGGGCGACGCGCGTGCATCCGACGGCGCGGGTCGCGCTCAAAATCCTGGGGGCGCAGACTGCCCGCGAGCTGGCGGAGATCGTCGCAAGCGTGGGACTGGCGCAGAATCTCGCCGCGCTCCGCGCCCTGGCGACGGAGGGCATCCAGAAGGGACACATGGGCCTGCACGCCCGGCAGGTCGCCATGGCAGCCGGCGCTACGGGAGAAGCCATCGAGCGCGTCGCCGAGGCCATGATCGCCGAGGGCGTCATCCGCGTGGATCGCGCCACGGCCTGGTTAGAGCATTTTTACCGCGAGGATCACGGCGCCGCGTGAGGCGGCGCTCCGTGGCCGTCGCGCCGAAACTGGAATCAGGAGGTCATTGTGGCAGAACGTTGGACCATGCATCCACAACGCCCGGTGGGGATTGTCGGTTATGGCTCGTACGTGCCCATGTACCGCCTGCCCAATGCGGAAATCAGCCGCATCTGGGGCAGCGGCGATGAGGGGGGGCCCATCAAGGAAAAGGCCGTCGCCGGATTGGATGAGGACACGATCACCATTGCGATCGAGGCCGCGCGCAACGCTCTGAGTCGCGCCGGCATTGATCCCGAAGACATCCGCGCGGTGTGGATAGGCAGCGAATCGCATCCCTACGCCGTCAAGCCGAGTTCGACGGTGGTGGCTGAAGCGCTCGGCACGTCTCCCTATCACCTGGCGGCGGACCTGGAATTCGCCTGCAAGGCCGGCACCGAGGCGCTGCAGGCGGCCATCGGCCTGGTCGGCTCCGGCATGGCGCGCTACGCCCTGGCCATCGGCGCGGACACGGCGCAAGGGCGGCCCGGCGATGCGCTGGAATACACCGCCGCCTCCGGCGGAACCGCCTTCATCGTGGGGCCGGCGGAAGAGGCACTCGCGGTGCTGCGCGGGTCGCTCTCCTTCGTCACCGACACGCCCGACTTCTGGCGGCGCGCCTATCAACATTATCCCAGCCACGGCGGACGCTTTACCGGCGAACCGGCTTACTTCCACCACATTCAATCCGCGGCCGAGGCGCTGCTGGAGGAGATGGGCTTGGGGCCCCAGGACTTCACCTACGCCATCTTCCATCAGCCCAACGTCAAATTCCCGGAGCGGGTGGGCAAGCGGCTGGGCTTCACCAAAGAGCAGCTGGAGCCGGGTCTGATCAGCAACCGCATCGGGAACACCTACGCCGGCGCGGCGGTGACGGGCTTCTCGGCGACGCTGGACGTCGCCAAAGCGGGGGATCGCATTCTCATGGTCAGCTTTGGCTCCGGCGCCGGCTCCGACGCTTTCGTGTGGGACATCACCGAGGCGCTGGAGGAGCGGCGACATAACGCGCCGCTGGTGCAAGACTATATCGCCCGCCGCGTGGAAATTGACTACGGTCTGTATGTCCGCTATCGCGGCAAACTGCTGGTGAAGTAGGAGGCACGGATGCGCGACGTAGCCATTATCGGCATCGGCCAAACGCCGGTTCAAGAACATTGGCCCATCAGCCTGCGGCATCTGGCGCTGGAAGCGGCGCTGAACGCGCTCCAGGATGCCCGCATCGAGAAAGTGGACGCCATCTATGTCGGCAATATGCTTTCGGGTGAAATCACCGGTCAAGAACACCTCGGCGCGTTGCTCGCCGATGAGCTGGGACAATCGGGCGCCGAGGCTTTGAAGGTAGAAGCGGCGTGCGCTTCGGGCGCGGCAGCGCTGCGCGTGGGAATGATGGCGGTCGCCAGCGGGATGAACGATCTCGTGTTGGTGACCGGCGTGGAGAAGATGACGGACACGTCGGGGCGTGAGACGACGGCGGCGCTGGCCATGGCGGCGGACGCGGAATACGAGGTCGCGCAGGGCGTGTCGTTTGTGAGCCTCAACGCGCTGTTGATGCGCCGCTACATGTACGAATACGGCTGGGAACGCAAGGATTTCGCCAATTTCGTGGTGACGGCGCACGCCAACGGGATGAAAAATCCCAACGCGATGTTTCACATGAAGGTGACGCCGGAACAATACGCACATTGCGCCACCATCGCCGACCCGGTGGGCCTGCTCGACGCCTCGCCGGTCTGCGATGGAGCTGCGGCGGTGGTCCTGGCGCCCGCGGAGTATGCGCGCACCCTCAGCCCGGCGCCGATCCGCATTCGCGGGTCAGGCATCGCCACGGCGCCGATCGCCGTCCACGATCGCAAGGATCCGCTGGCGCTGGAAGCAGCGCGCCTGTCGGTCAAGCGCGCTTATGAGATGGCGAAGGTGAAGCCGCAGGACATCAGCTTCTTCGAGCTGCACGACGCCTTTACCATCATGTCGGCGCTGAGCCTGGAGGCGGCCGGCTTCGCCGAGCGGGGGCAGGGCGTGCGGTTGGCGCTCGATGGGGAGATCACGCTGGAGGGGCGAATTCCCATCGCCACCATGGGCGGGCTGAAGTCGCGGGGGCATCCTGTCGGTGCGACGGGCATGTATCAGGTCGTGGAGGCCGTCCTGCAATTGCGGGGGCTGGCGGGGAAAAATCAGCTGCACCATCCGCGCCTGGGCATGACCCAGAACATCGGCGGCAGCGGCGCCACCATCATCACGACGATTTTGGAAGCGATGGGGTGAGCAGTAATGCGTAACGAGTGATGCGTTAAAGAGAACAGCCCTCCACAGCGCGCATTATGTTTGACAATGCTTGATTCTCAGAAAGGAGATCTCTCATGGAAGGAAAAGTTGCTCACGATTGGCGGTTGAAGGGTCAGCGGTATCGTCTGGAGGGAGAAGAATGCCCGCATTGCAAGGCCAAGATTTTCCCGCCGCGGGACATCTGCCCGGAATGCAAGCAGCCGGCAAAGGAACCCTATCGCCTGAGCGGGCGCGGCGAGGTTTACACTTTCAGCACGCTCAACAGCGCGCCTGAGGGCTTCGAGGGGTTTGTTCCCTACACCGTGGCGCTGATCAAGCTGGAGGAAGGCCCGATGGTCACGGCCCAGCTCACCGATGTGGCGCCGGAGGATGTGCGCATCGGGATGCCGGTGGAGATGGTCACCCGCAAGTTGCGCGCGCAGGGCGACGAAGGCACGATCATCTACGGCTACAAGTTCCGCCCGGCGGGATGGGGCCACGCCTAGCCGATTCCCCATTGGTCACACGTCAGCGCCGTCTACGCGATTCCCGGATTTGGGGACCGCGTAGACGGCGTTTTTACTTTGGGGCGCGCAGTAGAACGGCGAAAACGCAGCTCATGACCAAGCCCCGGCATGAATTCCGGGCCTGATAAGCCGGCTGAAGCCGGCTTCCAAACGAGGCGCTTGAGCGAGGGAGCTGATTGCTGCCGGTAGCTTGATGGCAAAAACTTGACTCTCAAACGATCATATCTATACTTCGAGGAAAGAAGTCGCATCATGCGCCATAGCGGCAGGCCCGCCTTGTTGACTTGCCTGAAAGCAGGTCTCCGGTTATCATGGAGCAATCCATAGCCAGCACACGCCGCAAAAGGAGGACTCCATGCTGATCGAGCTGCTTTCGATTATCATCTTCACCTTCGCCCTGGCGCTGTTTTTGCTGGGCGGCTTTACCCTGTGGATCGAGAAGGCGCGGCGGCGCATGCTGGGCGTGGTGATGATGCTCAGCGCGCTCCTCGTTGCCGGCGGGTATGCCTTTCTGGGTAGCCGCTTCTCCATCGCCCTGCTGGGACGGTTGATCATCCTGGTGGATCTTCCCCGTTTAATGGCAACGGCCCTCGTCTACACCAGCGGCGTGCTCATCGGTCTGGCGCTGGCAGGCGGCTTGTTCCTGTGGATCTCGGGGCGCATCGTCCGTCCCACGCGGCTGGAACGTTACCTGGCGTTGTTCGTCGGCGTCACCTTGCTCATCGGCCTGCTCATCAGCCTGATGGCGATTGCCGTCAGCAGGTGAGCAGGGCCGCCGTCATCGCCATCGCGAAAATGTGAGTTGTGAGCAACGAGCCGAGGCGGCTCACGGGTCGGCTGGGGATGGAATCCCCAGCCTGACACGAGCCAACCGCGCTGAAGCGCGTTGTTTGGGACCTGTCAGACCCGGAATTCATTCCGGGGCGGCCTGAGCGCAGCCTGAAGTTTGCGTTACATTTGCCACGCAAGTGATTTTTTTTCGCTGATTCGCTGACGGCTGACCACTGATCTCTATTTTCAGAGGAGGCTCTGCATGGTGCGTACACGCGAGGAATTGGAGCGGCTCGAGGATCTCACCCTCGCGCCCTATGCGATGCGCAGCGGGCACTCGCGCGGGCGCGCCTTCCCCGA
>JAGPHL010000166.1 GCA_018055515.1 Anaerolineae bacterium | reverse complement strand
TATTCCGCCGTGCCGGTTTTACCGGCGACCCGTACCCCTTCGACCTGCGCCTTGGGGGCCGTGCCGGCGGCGACGGCCTTCTCCAGGCCCTCCTGCACCAGTTTCCAGACCGAGGCGTCCACCTCCATCGTGCGCAGGACTTCGGGCTGGAACGGCGTCACCAGATTCCCCTCGGCATCGGTGACATGGTGCACCAGCCTGGGCTTGTAGACGACCCCATTGTTGGCGACTGCCGCCATCACGTTGGCCATCTGCAACGGCGAAACGGTGAGGAAACCCTGCCCAATGGACATGTTGTAGGTATCGCCCGTCGTCCAGGTCTCCTGGTAGATGTCGCGTTTGGATTTCGGCCCGAAGACGGGGACGGCGTATTCGCCGGGAATGTCAATGCCGGTGACTTCGCCCAATCCGAAGCGCTCCGTCCAATCCACCAACCGGTCAATACCCAGGCCGGCGAATTGCGTCTCCGCATAGCCGCCGCCCAGCTTGTAGAAGAAGATGTCGCACGACTGCGCGAGGGCCTCCACCACGTTGAGGGAGCCGTGTCCTCGCCCATATTGCAGATAAATCCAGCAGACAAAGGGCTGCGCAGCGGCCGGATCATTCGGCGCGAAGCGGTTGGGCAGCAACATGCGCCCGGGGCAGTCGAGAGTCGTGTAGCGGTTGATGATGCCTTCCTGCAGCCCCGCCGTCGCCGGGACGATCTTGAACGAGGAGCCGGGAGGCACCTGGTCGGCGATGGCGTGATTGAACAGCGGGCCGTGGGGATCGTTGGAGATCGCCTCGAGCTTTTGCAGGTCTTCTGGCGTACTGATGCCCTCGGCGAAGAAATTGTTGTCATATGTCGGCAGGCTCACCAGGGCCAGCACTTCCCCGTCGCGCGGATCGAGGGCGATGACGACCCCGCGGGGGGAGCCGACCTGCGTCAGAGCCTCGCGCAGCGCGGCGTCGGCCACCTTTTGCAGCTCCAGGTCCAGGGTCAGGTAAACATTGTCTCCGGCGACCGGCTGGATGACCTCGCCTACCGTGCGGATCTCCTTGCCGAGGAAGTCCTTCTCCACGTTCTTGCGCCCCGGCACCCCGCGCAGGCCCTCTTCCATGGCGGCCTCGATGCCGGCGTACCCGATCCGATCCACGTTGGTGTTATAGCCTTGAATGCGATAGGCTTCCACTTGCTCAGGTGGAATCTTTCCCAGGAACCCGATCACCTGTGCAGTGAGCTCCCCCGTCGGATAGGTGCGCCGTGGCACGATCTCGACGCCGACGCCCGGCATGGTGATGCTGCCCTCCTGCGTGATCAGGAGCGCGAGGTTACGGCCCACATTTTCCTTTACCACCAGTGGGGCGTAGGGATCAAGGTAGCGCACTTTCTCGATCATCTCGATCAGCCCATCGGCGGGCGGATCGCCAAAGGGCGGGAAGGTCGCGCGGCCCACCATGTCCAACTCTGGACGATACGGCTCCGCGACCGCCACGCCGCTGTAGGGGAGGTCAATGAGGCGCGCCAGGCGCTCGAGGACGGCGCGTTCGCGTTCGGGGTCTTCTGGCAGATAGCCGGGGGTCACGGTGACGTTGTACGCCGGAATGTTGCGCACCAGCAACTCGCCGTTGCGGTCGTAGATGATACCCCGCGCCGGCGAGATGGACACGATGCGGAATTGTTGCTCCACGGCCTGGGCGCTGTAATAGCCTTGTTCCACGAATTGCAGCTGCCACAGGCGCACCAGATACAGCCCCAGCAGCAGCACGATGAGCCAGCCCATCAGCGCCAGCCGGGGCGTCCGTTGAATCCAGCTCCCTCGTCCAACGTCTGGAGAGGCGGCATCGAGTCGCTCGTTGTTCATGCGCTAAAGCTGCCACCGGGTAACGCGCGGCGGTGGAACCACACCAAAAAGCCAAAGCTGAAGGGGGTGAGGACGAAGTTTAACAGCGCCGCCACGCTGACGGTGTCGCTGAAGGCGCGCCCGATGGCGACCGGATAGCCCAGCAGCGCCATCAATAGCAACAGCAGCCCATGGCCGGTCAGAGTGCCCAGCGCCGTCATCAACGCCAGCCGGATGCTGGTCGGGCCGAGGCGATGGACCCACGGTTGGCCGGTGATGAAGGCCACGGTGGTCAGCACTACCGTCCATAGCCCGAAAGGCCCGCCGGAGAGCAGATCGCAGCAGATGCCGCCGACGAAGCCCCAGAGGACCCCTTCATTGACGCCGCGGATGATGGACCAGGTGATGACGAGCAGTAACACCAGATCCGGTCGCCCTCCCAGCAGGCTCACGCCCTCTAACCAGGTGCTTTGCAACACGGCCGCGATGAGCAGAATCGGGATCCCAAAATAGAGGCTCATGGCTCTTGCAGGAGCTCCTTCAGCTCTTCCACGGGCGGGCGTTCAAAATCGAGGAGTACGACGACGGCTTCCAATCGCCGATAATCCAGCGCCGGGCGCACCACCGCCTCCTGGAAGAGCGCGGATTCCTGGTAGCTGACACTTTCCACCTGTCCCAAAACCAGGCCTTGGGGCAGAAGTCCCCCTAACCCTGAGGTGATGACGATTTCGTTTTCGGCGACGGTTTCATCCGGCAGGATCTCTGTCATGATCAGCAGGTTGCCCTTTTCCGGGTCCTCGCGTCCCACGACCAGCCCCGAGGCCCGTGAGCCTTGCAGCAGCGCCGCCACCTGGCTTGTCGGATCATTGAGCAGCTGCACATACGCCAGGTGCGGCGAGACGCGCGCGATGCGGCCCACGAGCACCGCCCCGCTCGCCACCACCGGCATCCCGATGGCGACGCCATCACGGGAGCCGGCGTTGATGATGAGGTAGCCCAGGTAGGGGTTGGTGTCTTGTCCGACCACCACGGCGCTTTGACCCCGGGCGACCACATCGGCACCGACGAGGCGGAAGGTGGGGTTGGCGTTCTTGAAGTCGAGCAGCCCACGCAGCTGTTCATTTTCGGCCACGTACTGCTCCTGGAGGCGGATATTCTCGATCCGCAGCGTTTCGTTCTCTTGCTGCAACGTTGCGACGAGCTCCTGCAATTCGCGGGCTTCCTGTCCACCCTGGAAGACATCGCCGACGGCGCGCACGATGCTGGCGACGCCCCGTTCGATCGGGGAAATCACGAAGCTGAGGGCCTCTTCCACGGGGCTTAACAGCCCCGTCTCATTGAGCGCGAGGAGCAGCAACGCTGCCGCCATCAGGATATAGGGCCACCACGGACGTCCGCGCCGGGTCATACTGCCCTCGTCATTTGCATGTCCTCTGTGTAGGAACGTCTCCTCTTAGAGGCGCTCGGAGGGGGCTCAGGAGGCGGACCCTCCGGGGTTCTGACGGTCATCGCTGGCGAGCGCCTGTCGCATGACGTCGAAGTTTTCGAGCACCTTACCGGCGCCGCGCGCCACGCACGTCAGCGGATCCTGCGCCACCCAGGCGCGGATGTGCATTTCTTCGCTGATGCGTTCCGCCAATCCCTTGAGCTGCCCGCCGCCACCGGTCAGACAGATTCCCGTTTCCATCAGGTCGGCGACCAGTTCTGGCGGCGTCTCGTCGAGCGTATCGCGGATCAGATCGGTGATGATGTTAACCGAACGCGAGAGCGCCTCGCGGATTTCGATGCTGCTGATTTCGACTTGTTCGGGCAGGCCGGAGATGAGGTTGCGCCCGCGCATACTCATCACCTGCTCTTCGGGCAGGGGATACGCGGAGCCGATATTGATCTTGACCCGCTCCGCCATGCGTTCACTGATGGCCAGATTGTACTTCTGCCGGGCGTATTGGACGATGTCGTCGTCGAGTTCGTCGCCGGCGATGCGGATGCTGCGGCTGACGACGATCCCGCCCAGGGCAAAGACCCCCACTTCGGTCGTCCCGCCGCCGACGTCCACCACCATGCTGCCCTGCGCCTCCATCACCGGAAGTCCGGCGCCGATCGCCGCGGCCATGGGTTCTTCAATGAGGTGGGCTTCCCGCGCGCCGGCTTCCAGCGCCGCCTCTTTCACCGCGCGTTTTTCCACTTCCGTCACGCCGCTGGGGATGCCGATGACGACGCGCGGGCGCGGCGCGGGGATGCCGATTTCTTGATGCGCGCGCTTGATGAAATGCTTGAGCATCGCCTGGGTAATGTCGAATTCGGAGATCACGCCATCGCGCAGCGGGCGGATGGCGACGATATTGGCAGGGGTTTTGCCGACCATTTCTTTGGCTTCGGCGCCAATGGCTAAGGCCACTCCGGGTCTCCGCTGGTCTATGGCCACCCATGAGGGCTCATTAATGACGATGCCGCGCCCCCGAACATAGACCAGGGTATTCGCTGTACCCAAATCAATGCCAATGTCCAGAGAGAACAGCCCTAGAAGTACATCAAACGGATTACGCAAGGTTGCCTCTGCTTTTGTCGTTCTTCCAGGTCCAAGACCCGGTTGCTAGATCGCCGGTACTACGCATACGGCCACGATTATACCACAGTGTGAAAAGAGGAATAGCCGCGACTCAAGGGGGAGCGGCTCCGTGCGCAGGACGGTCGGCGAGCTGCTCTACGGCCTCCAGGGTCGTCGCCCAGCCGATGTGCCGGATGAAGGCGGCAGGCGTCGTGCTCACCGCCCAGAGCCGGCGCACTGCCGCGCCGGTCGGATCTTCGCCCGAGGCGCCGGGCTGATTGGCGTATGCGCCGTGAAAGGCGAAGTACGCCTGATTCAAGCGTCGCAGACGATAGCCCTGTGCGACGAGATACTGCCGTCGTTCCTCCATGTACGCTTCGGCCTCGGGGATGCGTCCCTCTGCCAGCAGCCGATCTACGGTGACGCGGATCTCGTGCATCGCGGCGTGGAAATCGAAGGCCTCGAAGGGCGCGTCAGGCTCGCGCGGCGGGAGGGTCAACGGCTCTGGCAGGAGCTTTTCTGTGGGTCTCAGGGGCGCGTAGAAACGTCGCACGACTTCCTGCCCGGCCCAATCCCCCAGCAATGAAGCGGCGGTCTCGTTGATGGTGCGCGCTTCCGCTGAGTGTTCATAGTACCAGCCCAGCGGCGCCTGCAGCAGCGTATGATGCGTCCATTCGTGCGCGATGACGTCGGCGGCCCAGTCCAGGTCCGCAGTCTCCAGCAGCATTGAAGGGTAGGCGGACAGCCCGCCGATGGCGGTGACGTAGGCGGAAAGGTCGGGCTCGGCGCTTTCGACGCGGGTTTCGAGATCCTGTTGTTGCCCGGCGTCGAGCCCTGCCAGCAGCTCGGCCTGAAAGAGGCTCTCGATGCGGGCGCGCGGCGAGACGATCAATAGATAGGGCAGGGGGGTGAAGGTGCCGCTGACCGGCGGCATGATTTGCGACAGACGTCCAAAGCCGCCCTCCGTGAGGACCTGGCTCACTTGTTCGCCCAGGATGGCTTCGGCGAGGGGAGCTTCCCGGTCGAGCCGCTGACGCAGCGCCGCGAGACTGTCGCGTTGGAGGGCTGTCGCCTGGGTGGGATCGGCAATCTGGGGATCGGCGTAGCTGCGCTCGATGTCGGCGCTGAGCTGCTGCGCTTCGGCGACGTGATCGAGGTAGGTCAGCACAAATCGCGCCCGTTCGGCGTCGGTCATGAAGCGCTGCGGGGCGAGCAGGCCGTAGGCGATCTTGCGCGCGAGGGTGGCGATCTCCCAGGTGACGAAATCGAACTGCAAGGGGCCGCTCAATTGCTTCAGGCGCACGATCTGGGAGCGCGTGCTCGGGCCTTCGCCGGTGAGCAGCAGGAGCAGGAGGAGCAGCATCAGGCCGCGCCTGAGCCAGTAT
>JAGPHL010000165.1 GCA_018055515.1 Anaerolineae bacterium | reverse complement strand
ATCTTCCGGCAGCGCCCAGGCCGCGCGACATTCCGCCAGAATCTTGGTCTTGTACGTGTCCAGCGTCTTGAGCGTGATCCCCAGCGCCTCGGCGGCCTCCTGCGGCAGCGCGCCTTCCGCCAGCGCCTTGAGCGCGACGCGCTCACGTTCCGTCAGCCGCGCCCAGACGGCGGTGCAGCGCGCCGTGTCACTCTGCGGCGGCGGCGTGGGGGGCAGCGTGGCCTGCGCCAGCTCGCGCAGAGCGGGAAAATACGCTCCCCACGGGACGAGGGGCACGGGGACCAGATGCACGTCCACCCCCGGCGGCGCGTGGAGGATGGCCCCCTCGCGGGCCTGCGCCAGGAACTCGCGCGGCGTGTAGAGATGCCACAGCCGGTCGTGATGATCGCCGTGAAGCATGACCGCGCTTGCCAGCGTCAGCGCGAGCAGCCGCGGCCCGCCGGCGATGCACAGCTGCAGCCGCTGCCCCGCGCGTTTGAGACCGCTCAGCAGATCGCGTGCCTGCTCCCACACGGCCTCGGCCTCCCGCCCATCACGGATGGCGTCGAGCGGCGTCCCCTGCGCGTACAGCGTCTGGGCCTGCCAGCGCACTGGCCGTCCCTGATACCCGTCCGCAAATTCCGCTTCCAACTGCGCCAGCGCCCGTTGGACTCGCGGGTCTTGGGGGTCGAGGTGCAAGATCACCACCGTGTCGAAAGTCTCGCCCAATGCCAGCAGAGCATCCAAAGCCAGGGTGACGACTTGAGCCTGGCCCCCCATCGTGATCACGGCCGTTGTTGTGAATAGAGAGGTGGAATGTGGTTCCATACAGTGACAAGTATACGAACGCTTTGGAAATAAGTCAAACAAGTTTTGCAACTTTGCCGGCCGTGGCGCTCGGTGGCCCGCCGCACAGCGGCAAATCCGTCCTCGCCTACAGCCTCACCCAGGCGTTGCGCGCGCGCGACGTGCCGCATTACCTCCTCCGCGCTTACCCGCCGGATTATGAGGGGGATTGGTTCTTCGTTGCCGAGCCGGAGACCGTGCGGCATCTGCGGCTCAAAGGAGCGTCCAGCGCGGCCTGGCTCCCGTTGCTGCAGCGTGATATCGCCGCGCGGCACCTGCCGCTGCTCGTGGACGTCGGGGGCCTGCCGACGCCGGAACAGGAGACGCTCCTGGATGCCTGCACCCACGGGGTCCTGCTGACCCCCGATGCAGCCAGCCGCGAGCTCTGGCGGGAGCGCTTCGAGCGGCACGGACTGGCGCTGTTGGCCGACCTGCGCTCCGACCTGCACGGCGTCAACGCGCTCGCGGGAAGCGGCGCGCCCCTGGAGGGGACGCTCGCCGGATTGGAGCGGGGGCGCATGGCGGAAGGGCCGGCTTTCGAGGCCCTGGTTGAACGCCTGGCGGCGCTTTTCAACGCCGCGATGCCGGGATTGTTGCGGCAGCACCTCCTCACCGCGCCGGCAGAATTAGCAGTGGACGTGACCTCCCTGGCGCGGCAGCTGGGGCAGGATCCGCGCGGGTGGCTGCCGGAAGCCCTCCCCGCGGTGTTGGAGTATTTACCGGAGCACACCCCGCTTGCCCTCTACGGACGGGGTCCCAACTGGCTCTACGCCGCCGTCGCCGCGCACGCCTGGCCTGCCGCCTTCTATCTGTTTGACGTGCGGTGCGGTTGGGTACAGGCGCCGGCCTTGCCCTGGGGGACGCCGACGGAAGCGTTGCGGGTCGCCGTGCAGCGCGGGGAGACCGCCGTGCAATTGGACTTTCGCCTGCCGGCGTCCTACCTCGACCTGGCGGCGGCGGCGACCCTGCCGATCCCCCCGGTCACCGCGCCGGGGCTGATCCTGAACGGCAAATTGCCGCATTGGCTGTGGAGCGCCTTGGTCCGCCAATATCAACACTGCGCGTGGCTCGCCGTCGCCCATCCGCAAATGGGGGGCGCGGTGATCGTGCGGAGCGCGGTCGAGGAACGGCCCGTGGGCGCGTGCGTCGCGCTCCTTCAAAAATAAACACGTGCCCACGTGTCCACGTTCGCACGTTCGCACGTGTGCACGTTTCCACGTCTCCACCCGCCGCGTTTTCATTGACAGACGCTTTCTTCATGGTATGATTGAGGGTAATTTAGCACTCACGTCCATAGAATGCTAAACCGAGCCCGTGAAGGGTCACAGTTGGGGAGGAAAAACGTCATGGAAACGCCGGAGCTCACGCCCAGGCAAGCGCAGCTGCTCGGATACATCGTCAAAGAGCATATCCGCACCGCCGCGCCGGTCGCCTCGCGCGCCCTCGTCGAGTATTACCAGCTGGAGGTCAGCCCGGCAACCGTTCGCAACGAGATGGCGCGCCTGGAGGAACTCGGCTACCTCATGCAGCCGCATACTTCCGCCGGGCGCGTGCCGACGGAGAACGGCTTTCGCTACTTCGTCGAGCGGCTGATGGAAGAACCGCAGCTGCCGTTGGCGGAACAGCGCCGCATCGCGCACCAATTCTATCAGGCGCGGGACCACATGGATGAATGGCTCCCGCTGGCGGCGTCGGTGTTGGCGAGCGCGACGCGGAACGCCGCGCTCGTGACGCCGCCCCTGGCCATCACGGCGAGCTATCGGCACGTCGAGCTCATCAGCACGCACGGACGCGCGGTGCTGCTCGTGCTGGCGCTCGAAGGCGGCGTCGTCAAACAGCAAGCCCTGGTCCTGCCTGCCTATCTGCCGCAGAACGTCTTGAGCGACATCGCCGACCGCCTGAACCAGCTCTGCAACGGGCTGACCGCGGCAGGGATCCTCAGGCGTCTTCAGGAACTGGCCCCGTTGGAACGGGATTTCGCGCAGCTGGTGCTCGGTCTCATGGAC
The DNA here is from genome assembly GCA_018055515.1 of Anaerolineae bacterium. Classification (GTDB taxonomy): domain Bacteria; phylum Chloroflexota; class Anaerolineae; order B4-G1; family SLSP01; genus JAAZNO01. The sequence continues at coordinate 3,007 of JAGPHL010000165.1, read as the reverse complement.
GAAGCGCAGGGACTGCCGTCCGACGCGGTGTACCGGCAGGGACTTTCGCAGCTCCTGCAGGAGCCTGAATTCGTGGAAGGCGAGGAACTCTCGCAAGGCGTGATTCAGGTGTTGGAAGAGCAGAGCCTGCTGCAGGCAGTCATCGCCGACGCGCTGAGTCCCACCCTGGGCATCGGCGGCATGCGCATCTTGATCGGCGGGGAGGGCCGTTGGGATTCCCTCCGCGCGTGCAGCGTGCTCCTGACGCGCTACGGCGTGGCGAATTACGCCACCGGCGCGTTGGGCGTTGTCGGCCCCGTGCGGATGGCTTACGGACGCGCGATCTCGGTGCTGCGCTTTGTCGCGGACGTGCTCAGCGAGCTCACCTGCGAGGCGTTCAGCCCCGGCGAGCGCGAGCTGGCGACGTCGCGTTTCGCGGTTGACCTTGACGAGCCGTTGTGAGGCGCCGTGCGCTCTGGCGCGACCTGACGGAGCCCCCTCAAGCGCGTGATTCCTGAGCACCTTGCCCGCTTGACGAGCGGGCGATTATGAGTGGAGGTAGGTGAAAATGGCAGAGTCGAAAATACAACAACCGGAAGAGCTCCTGCCAGAGTCGGAGCCGGTGATCGAAACTGCGCCAGAAACTCCCGAAGCCGTCGCTCCGGGCGAAAACGAAATCGCGCGTCTGACCGAGGCGTTGGAAGCAGCGGAGGCCCAAGCCGCGCAGAACCTCGCCGGGTGGCAGCGCGCTCAGGCGTTGTATGAGAATTATCGCAAACGCACCGAGGCGGAACGGGTGGAGTGGACGGCGAATGCCAATGTCATCCTGCTGGCGCGGCTGTTGCCGGTGCTCGACGACTTCGAGCGGGCCTTCGCCAGCCTGCCCGCCGCCTTGCAGGAGGAACCCTGGGTCAATGGCGTGCGGCTGATCGAACAGAAACTGCGGCACATCCTGGCCCTCGAAGGCGTGGAGCCGATCCCCGTGCATCCCGGTGATCTCTTTGATCCGTATTATCACGAGGCGGTGCTGCACCAGGAAGTGCCGGGCTTCGCGGAAGGACAGATCATCGCCGAAGTGCAACGGGGATACCGGCAGGGGGAACGCCTGGTGCGTCCGGCGCAGGTGGTGGTGGCGAAAGCGGCCGCGCAGGCGGAACCTGCCCAGACCGCATAATCCCGTTGGAGGTATGTCGCAGTCGCGGCTAACAATTTATGGCAGAGAAGGACTATTACAGTGTGTTAGGGGTCTCCCGTGACGCCAGTCAGGAGGAGATCAAGAGGGCCTACCGCCAGCTGGCGCGCACCTATCACCCCGACGTCAACAGCGAACCTGACGCCGAGGAGCGCTTCAAAGAGATCAACGGCGCCTATGAAGTGCTTTCGGACCCGGAAAAACGCCAGATGTATGACCGCTTTGGCACGGTCTCGCCTTCCGGCAACGGCTATGGGGATTTCCGCGATCCTTTCGACATCTTTGCGGAAGTCTTCGGCGGCCTGGGCGGCTTCGGCTTTGGCCAGGGCCGCCAGAGCGTGTCGCGGGGACAGGACCTGCGGGTTTCCGTGGACATCACCTTCGAGGAAGCCGCCTTCGGCGTGGAAAAGACCCTCGAGGTGCAGCGCGCCGAAGCCTGTGACACCTGCAACGGCACCGGCGCCGAGCCGGGCACGCGCCCGGAGCGCTGCCCTACGTGCAACGGCGCCGGCAAAGTGCGCCGCACGCAGCAGACTTTCCTCGGCTCGTTTGTCAACATCACGCCCTGCCCGACTTGCAATGGTACCGGCACGGTCGTGCGTACCCCCTGCCATGCCTGTCATGGCTCCGGACGGGTACGGCGCACGCGCCGGGTTCCGGTGAACATCCCTGCCGGTGTGGACGATGGCATGAGTGTGCGGCTGCCCGGCGGCGGCGAGCCCGGCGAGCACAATGCGCCGCCCGGCGACCTCTACGTCGCCATTCACGTACAGCCGCACCCGCATTTCCGGCGGCGGGATAACGACGTCCTCGTGGAGCTCAAGGTCAACGTGGCGCAGGCGGCCCTGGGGACGGTCGTTTCCGTTCCCACACTGGAAGGCCCCCGCGACGTCACCCTGCAGCCGGGGACGCAGCCGAACACGGTGATTCGCCTGCGCGGGCTGGGCATCCCGCATCTGCGCGGCAACGGCCGCGGCGATCAGCTCGTCATCGTGCAGGTCGCCGTCCCCACGAAACTCAGCGATTCCCAACGCCAGCTCTTTGAGGACCTGGCCCAAAGCCTGGGCACCGCCGTCGTGGTCGAAGAAAAACAGAGCTTTGTGGACCGGCTCAAAGAGACGCTGGGGCTTTGAAGCCCGCCGCGACCGTCATCTACGAAAATCACAAGGAGCGTGGAGTGGAGTGGTTGGAAGTCAAAATTACCGTGGAAGCGGAAGCCGCTGAGGCCGTGGCTGAAGTGCTCAGCCGGTACGCGCCGCAGGGCGTCGCCGTTGACCTGGGCGCCGCATCCGCCGCCGAAAAGGTGACGGTGCGGGCCTATCTGGCCTGTGACGAGACCCTCGCCGGGCGACAGCGGCAGGTGGAAGAGGGCCTCTGGCATTTGAGCCAGATCTGGCCCATGCCCGCGCCGGTCTTCACTGCCGTCCCGGAGGAGGACTGGACGGCGGCATGGCGGGAAACTCTCTCCGTGCTGCACTTGGGGCGTCGGATCGTCATCAAACCTTCCTGGCGGACTTACGCCCCCGCTCCCGCTCGTCCCGACGAAGTGATTCTGGAGCTGGATCCGGGGCAGGCATTCGGCACGGGACTGCATCCTACCACGCAGCTGTGTGTGGAGGCCTTGGAGCGGTTGGTGCAACCGGGGATGCGCGTGCTGGATCTGGGCACCGGCACGGGGATTCTGGCTTTGGCAGCGGCGAAGCTGGTCTCCCCCGTTGAGGTTCTCGCCGTAGATAACGATCCCAACGCCATCGCGGTCGCGCGTCGTAACCTCGGCATGAACGACGCGAGCGCCGTCGTCCGTCTCTTGCACGGCTCGCTGGGCGATGTCAGCGG
>JAGPHL010000010.1 GCA_018055515.1 Anaerolineae bacterium | reverse complement strand
TTCGGTCTGTTGTGGCCCGAGGCAATTCTATCAGCGAGGTTGGATGCGGAGAGCCGTCGCGCATGGAGCCAGAAGCTGCAACGCTGGCAGGCCTCTCTCGACGACTATGGCTATGGGGAAATCTTTATGCCGGCGCTCCTGGCCCTGGAACAAGGCTGGGAGTATCCGCCGCTGCTGCGGGTCCTGGCGGGGAAGATCACAGAGCTGGGCGCGTGGGAGGGTGAGCCGCCTGATGGTGCCGACGAACTCGCCATCGCCCGCCTCAATGTCTTGGAGCGGCAGGGACGGCTGACGGAATATCTGTACCTCGCCGAAGCCGAAGGCCAGATCTGCCGTTATCTGCTCATGCTCGCGCGCCTCGACCGGGTTGAAGAGCTGCTGGCCTATGTCAAAGAGTATCCCTGTGGCCTCGATGAAGCCTTTGTCACGGCGCAGGCGCTGCACGAATTTGGGCATCCCGAAGAGGCGCTGACCCTGGCCCAATACGGCTTGACGCTCGGTCCGCCAGATCACACCAGAGCTGCGCTGGCTGCCTGGCTGTGCGCCCTGGCCAACGAATTGGGACGGGCGGACATTGCTGGCGAAGCCGCCATCACCGCCTTCGAAGCGGCGCCTACGCTGGCGGCCTATCAGCGCGCGCTCGATCTGGCCGGGGAGGAGCGCGCGGCGTTGCGGCAACGCTTGCTGGAGTCATTGCGCGAGCACCCGGCTCACGGCTCGCAGGACATCGTCGAGATCTTCTTGTACGAGCAGCGCATTGATGACGCCATCGCGGCGCTGGGCCACTATCCGCACCGTGAAACCTTACGCCTGGTGGTGGATGCGGCGATCCCTGTCCGCCCGGAGTGGGTGATTCAGGCTTGTCGCCAACGGGCCGAATCCATCATGGATGGCAGCAAGGCGCGCGATTACGAGGAAGCTGCGAGCTGGCTGGCCACAGCACGGCAGGCCTATTTTGCCATGGGGCGGCAAGGTGAGTGGCGGCAATACCTCAATTCATTGTTGGAAACGCATGCGCGCAAGTACAAACTCGTGCCGCTGTTGCAGGCGTTGGAGAGGTGAAGCGTCGGCGTGGCTTGACTTGTCTGACAACTGACATATAATTTTCGGCGAGGCCGTGGATGTCAGACACGTTATCCTATCCCAAAGCGCGTTCCCCTCGCTTGCAGGTTGAAGATGCCCTGGGGGCGATGATTGCTACGCTCAGTCCCGGCGAACAGCTGCCGCCAGAGCCCACGCTGGCCCGGGACCTGGGGGTTTCCCGCGCGACGCTCCGGGAAGTCATGCGCACGTTTGTCGAACGGGGTGTGCTGGTGCGCCGACATGGCGTGGGCACCTTCGTGGCTTCCCGTATGCCGGTGATAGATAACGGCCTGGAAGTGCTCGAGACCCTGGAGACGCTGGCGCGTCACATGGGCCTGGATACTGCCGTGCAGGCGTTGGAAGTCGAAGAGCGCCTGGCCACACCGATCGAAAGGGCCGGGTTGGGGCTTCAGGAAGAGGCTTCAGCGCCGGTGTTGTCGGTCACCCGGGTCATCGCGGTAGAGGATGTCCCCGTGGCGGATTTGCGGGATGTGGTGCCGTTGACTTACCTGACGCGCGACGATCTGGGCGCCGAATTTCGCGGCTCGGTGTTGGAGGTGCTGTGGCAGCGGGGCGAGCCGTTGTTGAGCGTCTCGCGCACTGAGATCCTGGCGGAGTCGGCCGACGCCAAGTTCGCCCGGCGCCTGAGCGTCCCGCGCGGGACGGCGCTCCTCAAACTTGTGGCGCAGCTCTACAGTTACGACGAAAAAGTGGTAGATTTCTCGGTGAGCTATTTTGTGCCGGGCCATTTTCGGTTCCATGTGATGCGTAAAGTTCCGGGGCAGTGAAGGCGCGTGGAGGCCGTGATTTTTCAGGCACCGCCATGTGCTGGTGCACACTTTCCAAGCGCGGGAATGTGAGTTGTGAGCAGCGGCTGTGACGGCTCACGGCTCACCGATCTCTATTTTTGGAGGAGCAACCATGAAGCCTGTTGCAGAGATTCAACGGCGGGTACAGGCGCACCGCGACGACATTATTCACTTCATGCGCGATATTTGTGCGATCCCTTCGATGGAATCGCAGATCGGGCCGGTCGGCGAGCGCATCCAGGCCGAGATGCGCAAGCTCGGCTACGATGAAGTGCGCTTTGACAAGATGGGCAACACCCTCGGGCGCATCGGCGATGGGCCGAAGGTCATCGTCTACGATTCGCACATTGACACGGTCGGCATCGGCGACCGGGGGGAGTGGGAATGGGATCCCTTCGTCGGCAAGGTGGAAGACGGGCGGCTTTACGCGCGCGGGGCGTGCGACGAGAAGGGCAGCACGCCGGGGATGGTCTATGGCCTGGCCATCGCCCGCGATCTGGGGCTGCTTGAGGGTTACACCGTCTATTATTTTGGCAACATGGAAGAATGGTGCGACGGCCTTGCGCCCAATGCCTTCGTGGAAGCCGACCCGCAGGTGAAGCCCGATTTCGTCGTCATTGGCGAGCCGACCAGGATGCAGGTCTATTACGGGCACAAGGGCCGCATCGAGATGAAAGTCACGGCGGTGGGGCGCTCGGCCCATGCTGCGTCGCACTATCTGGGCGACAATGCGGTTTACAAGATGATGGCAGTCATCACGGAAATCCGCGAGCTGGATCGCCGCATGCGTTTTGGCCTGTGTGGACATCCGATCCTGGGGCGGGCTTCCATCGCGGTGACCGATGTGGAAGCGCGCACGGCTTCCCTCAATGCGGTGCCGGATCGGTTTACGATCTACATTGACCGGCGCACGACGCTGGGGGAGACCGCCGCGGGGCTGCTGGCCCAGGTCAAGGGGTTGATTGCCGACTATATGCAGGATGAGATTCTTGTCGAGGAGCTGTTCTACGACACCCCCTCGTACACGGGGTTCGTGTTGCCGGTAGATAAATACTTCCCCGCGTGGTTGATGGAAGAGTCGCATCCGCTGGTACGGGCGGGGCAGCGCGCCGTGGAGCTGCTCTGGGGTGAACCGCGCCCGCTCGGCACGTGGGATTTTTCCACTAACGGGGTGTATTGGGCCGGCAAGGCGGGGATTCCCGCCATTGGCCTGGGGCCAGGAGACGAAAAAGTGGCGCACATGACGGTGGAAAACGTGCCGTTGGATGAAGTGGTGCGCGCCGCTGAATGGTATGCGTTGTTGCCGCAAGTAATTGCGGAGGATGGTAAGGCGGGTAATGGGGATTGAAAGCCCCATGTCCCTGCCTCTTTACCCATCACCCATTCCCCATCACTGTTGCAAAAGTTTCCCAATCTATTTCACTGAAGGAGAGATGCGTATGAGGAGTTTTATGGGACGTGACATTTTGTCGTTGAAAGATTTCGAACGTCAGGAGTTCTTCCGCGCTTTCGAAGTCGCGGAGCAGCTCGAGCCGATTGCACGCAATCGCCGCAACGTGGACTTATTGAAAGATAAAACGCTGGTGACGGCATTCTATCAGCCCTCCACGCGGACGCGACTCGCGCACGAGGCGGCGATGCACCGCCTGGGTGGGCACGTCACCGGCTTTTCCGATGCCAAGATGACGCGCGCTGGCGACTGGTACCAGGAGTCCATCAAAGATACCGTCAAAATGTTGGAGTTCTATGGTGATGTCATCGTGATGCGTCACTTCCAGAAGGGCGCGCCGCACGAGGCTGCGAAGTGGGCGAGCATCCCCATCATTAACGGCGGCGACGGTTGGGGCGAGCATCCAACGCAGATTCTCACTGACCTTTACACGGTGTGGCGCGAGAAGGGCACCATTGACGGGCTGCGCTGGCTGGCAGTAGGCGACATGCGGATGCGTACGATGCACTCGCTGGGCTATGCGCTCACGCAGTTTGATTGCCCTGTCACCTTTGTCGCGCCGCCGGCCGACGCTCTCTTCCTGGGTTCGCCCGATATGCGGATGCCGGAGGAGTTCAAGGCTGATTTCAAACAGTACTCGCTCGATTTTGATGAGGCAGAGCATGTGGAACAGGTCATCGCTCAGGCCGATGTGATTTTGGTCGAGCCGGTCATGCAACCAGACTACACCAAGGCCCGCGACGAGCGCAAGGGTGACACCGGCCTGACGCCTGCCAACTACAAGATTACCCGCGAGCTGCTCACCGGCAAGGCCAAGAGCAATGCGATTTTGCTGCATTCGTTGCCCCGCATGGACGAAATCCCGACCGATGTGGACATCACCCGCTGGTCGCGCTACTGGCAGGAGGCCTTCAACGGCGTCGTGATGCGGATGGCGCTGCTGGCGCTGGTCCTGGGGGCGATGGAGTAAATTGGCCAGGGAGTAAGGGAGCAAGGGGGCAAGGGAGCAGGGGAGCAGGGGAGTGCGGTTGCTCTTTCCTTCCTACTTCTTACTTCCCTACTCCCATAAATTCAAGAGAGGAGTGGATAGCATTATGATCACCAATCTTCGTGGCCGCGATTTGATTTCTGATCTGGATTTCAGCAAGGAAGAGGTCGAAACCGTGCTGGACGTGGCCTGGGACCTCAAGCGCAAGCGCGCGTTGGGCGAGCCGCATCCCTATCTGCGCGATAAGGTGCTGGGGATGCTGTTTTTCTTCAGCAGCACACGCACGCGCTGTTCGTTTGAGGCGGGCATAGCACAGCTCGGCGGGCATGGCGCCTTCATCGAGAGCAAGACGACGCAGATTGCGCACGGCGATACGCCGGTGGAGATCGGCGAGATTCTGGGGCGCTACTTCGATGGCCTCGCCATCCGCCACTGCGATTGGGGCGAGGGGAACGCCTACATCAACGCCGTCGCCAAATCCTCGCGCGCGCCGGTGCTGAATATGCAGTGCGATTTGTTCCATCCGTTCCAATGCCTGGCCGATCTGATGACGATCATGGAAAAGAAAGGCCGTGACCTGCGCAAAAAGAAGATCGTGGTCTCGTGGGCGTATGCCGCTTCGTACCTCAAGCCCATCTCGGTGCCGATCTCGCTCATCCTCCAGATGCCGCGCTTCGGCATGGATGTGACCCTCTCGTATCCGCCGGAGTTCAAACTGCCGGAGGTATACGTGGAAGAGGCGCAGGCGCTGGCGCGTCAAAACGGCGCTGCTTTCGAGATCGTCCACGATATGGCCGAGGGTTTTGAAGACGCCGACGTGGTCTATGCCAAGTCGTGGGGACCGCTGCTCACCACCACTGACCCTGCCGAGGGGAAACGCATCCAGGATAGCTACAAGGACTGGATCACCGACGCAGCTAAGATGAAGCGGGCCAGGCCGGACGCCATTTACATGCATCCCCTGCCCGCCGACCGCGACGTCGAAGTGACCAGCGAGGTGATGGACGGCCCCAACTCCGTCGTCTTTGACCAGGCCGAGAACCGCCTCCACGCGCAGAAAGCCGTGATGGCGCTGACGATGTGGTAAATTCAGTAATGGGGGATGGGTGAGAGGTGATGGGCGAGCAGGCCTTGCCCTCATCGCCCATTACCCCACCCCTCATTACCCCATTACTCATTACCCATTACCCATTACTTTTATATTTATGAGAGGGAGCTTTGTTCTATGAGCGACAGAAAATGGGCCGTCATTGCCATTGGCGGCAATTCGTTGATTAAAGATAAGGATCATCAGACTGTTGAGGATCAGTACCTGGCAGCCAAAGAGACTTGCTATCACATTGCCAGTATGATTGAGGCCGGGTGGGACGTGGCCATTGGCCACGGGAATGGCCCTCAGGTGGGCTTCATCCTTCGCCGTTCAGAAATTGCGCACAAGGTCGCCGGGATGCACGAGGTCCCGCTGGATGTCTGCGGCGCGGACTCGCAGGGCGCGATTGGCTATTCGCTCCAGCAGAATCTTAACAACGAGTTCTACCGCCGCGGCATGAAGAAGAGTGTGGCGACGATTGTGACGCAGGTGTTGGTGGATAAGAACGACCCGTCGTTCCAGCACCCCTCCAAGCCCATCGGTGGCTTCATGGACGAGGCCGAGGCCAAAAAGCGGGAAGCTGAGGAAGGCTGGGCGATTGTGGAAGACGCCGGGCGCGGTTGGCGACGTGTCGTCGCCTCGCCCATCCCGCAGAAAATCATCGAGCTGGACGCGGTCCAGACGCTGCTGGATAATGGCATCTGCGCCATCACCGTCGGTGGCGGCGGTATTCCCGTCATCGAGGACGAACACGGCAATTATGTGGGCACGGCGGCGGTGATTGATAAGGACTACGCCTCCTCGCTGCTTGCCCGCGAAATCAAAGCTGATCTGTTTGTCATCTCTACAGCTGTCGAGAAAGTCTACATCAACTACAACAAACCCGATCAGCGGGCCATTGATGTGATGACTGCCTCCGAGGCCAAAAAGTACATGGCGGAGGGACACTTCGCCAAGGGCAGTATGTACCCCAAGATTCAGGCCATCCTCTGGTTCCTGGAGGCCGGCGGCAAGAAAGCCATCATCACCGACCCGCCGCACCTGATGGACGCACTGGAAGGCAAGACCGGTACGCGCATTATCCCGGGATAGGGTAACGGGGCCGGGTGGGAGTAAGGGAGTAGGAATTCAATGTACCAAAAGTTTCCTACTCCCTCCTTCTTACTCCCCTACCCCACTACTTCTCCTGTTCAGGCATTACCCCCGAAGGAAGATCGAATGGATCATGTACTCAACCTCAAATGCACCATCTGCGGTGCAACTTACGGTGTGGACGAGGTGCGCTACGTCTGCCCCAAGCACGGGGATGACGGCAACCTCGATGTGCAATACGATTACGACGTCATCGCTGCGCGGATCAGCCGCGAAAGCCTGGCCGCCAACCCGGAGACGACGATGTGGCGCTACAAGCCGCTCATCGCCGTTGAGCCCGAATCGCCTGTCCCGCCGCTGCGCGTGGGCTGGACGCCGCTCTACCCGGCGCCACGCCTGGCAAGCCTGCTGGGCCTCCGGCATGTCTGGGTGAAGGATGAGGGGATGAATCCCACGGCGTCGCTCAAGGACCGGGCCTCGGCGGTGGCGGTGGTGAAGGCGCGCGAGGTCGGCGCGGACATCATCACCACGGCGAGCACCGGCAACGCTGCGGCCGCGATGGCAGGATTAGCCGCCAGCATCGGTCTCCCCGCCGTGATTTTCGTCCCCAAGACCGCGCCGCCCGCCAAAATCGCGCAGCATCTCATCTACGGCGCGCGCGTGCTGTTGGTGGATGGGACGTATGACATGGCGGTCGAGCTCACGCTTCAGGTCGCTAAGGAATTTGGCTGGTACAACCGCAGCACGGGCTACAATCCCTACATGACCGAGGGCAAGAAGACCGCGGCGTTGGAAATCTGCGAGCAGCTCGGATGGGAAGCCCCCGACCGCATCTTCGTCCCCGTGGGCGACGGCTGCATCATCGGCGGCATCCACAAGGGGCTGAAGGACCTGCTCGCCCTGGGCTGGATTGATGCCATGCCCAAGATCATGGGCATCCAGGCCGCTGGCTCCTCCGCGCTGGTGGATGCCTGGGAGCGCGGCCTCCAGGGCTGGGAGATGACGCAGCAGCCGGCTGACACGCTTGCCGATAGCATCAGCGCGGGCCTGCCGCGCGACCGGAACAAGGCGCTCGCCGCCGTGCGCGAGACGGACGGCGCGTATCTGCGCGTGAGCGATGAGGAGATCCTGAACGCGATTCCGGTCATTGCGCGTCACACCGGCGTCTTCTGCGAACCGGCGGCCTCGGCGGCGTATGCCGGCCTGGTGAAAGCCGTGGCGCAGGGGATGGTTTCCCCGGACGAACGCGTCGTGGTCTTGCTGACCGGCTCCGGGCTGAAGGACATCAAGAGTGCGATGCGGACCGTGCCCGAACCGCCCATCGTCGCGCCGAACCTGGAGGCGGTGAAAGAGGTGATGCGCACGCTGTGAGGCGCATCAGCCGCTGTTCTCGGTAATTCCGGAGTATAATGGAAGTGATAGCGAGATCGAGTCAGCAAAGAGGAGGCAGGCATGGAGAAGCAGGCCATCATCACATACCCTGAAGGATTACCGCAAACCCTCAAACTTTCGGACGAGCAATTTGGCGAGACGCTCCGCTTCTGGGCGGCGGCTAAGGCGTACGAGTTGGGGCGCCTTTCAGCCGGCAAGGCTGCCAGCCTCGCGGGCATGGAGCGTCTCGCCTTTCTGGCACGCCTCATCACGGTGGAAGTGCCGGCCATCAATCTCCAGGATGAAGAAATTACCGCCGAAATCGAGGCGGCGTGGGAGCTATCCAAGTGAGCCTTTGGGTTGTGGATGCCAGTCCTCTGATTTTCCTGGCGAAGCTGGAAAGGTTGGATCTGCTGCGGCAGGCAGCCGGGTCGGTATGTCTTCCTCAAGCCGTCGCTGACGAAATCCGGGCCAAGCCTGATATGGCAACTCAACTCCTTGAACAACCGTTGCAAACCTGGATTGAAGTGCGTGTTGTTGATAATCGCATGGCGGTTGATCTCCTTCTTGCTGAGTTGGACCTGGGTGAAGCAGAGGTCATCGTTCTGGCGAAAATCCTGAATGCAGAGTATGTGGTGATGGATGACCTGGATGCCCGGCGTTTTGCCAGACGGGTAGGGTTGCGTCCTATTGGAACTCTTGGCTTGTTGTTGGCGGCGCGGCTACGGGGAGAAATTCCTTCCCTGCAGGCAGAGATTCAACGTTTGGAGAAATTCGGATTTCGTGCCTCCTCAGCTCTAAAGGCCCAGATCCTCCGCGCGGCAGGTGAGTGAGGCCTCTGGTTTTACGATGCGATCCAAAAGCTGTTGGTGGAGCGTCGTAGCATTGATGGTACTATGGCTTCTGTGGATGACCCTCCGTCCCAACCTCGACGTGGCCGCCAATCTGGAAGTGCTCACTGCGCCGGCGGCAGAACAGGGCCTCTCGGCCTTCTGGCTCATTGACATCGCCGGGAACATCGTCGTCTTCGCGCCGCTGGGCGCAGCCGTGACCCTGGCGGTGGCCGGAAAACGCTCTTTAACATCATGGATTCTTGAGGGGACAGCGGCAGGTCTGGCCGTGAGTGTCACCATTGAACTGCTGCAGGGGCTTACCCATACCCGGATCTCATCGCCGGGGGACGTGGCGCTCAATACGTTGGGGGCCGGGCTGGGGGCGTTGGTCGCGGCCTGGGGGGCTTCCCGGCGACGTCACGCGCGGGACAGTTGACTTTTGATGCGATGTAACTACAATGTAATTACTTCGCGATACAGAGGGCGGCGTGACCACGATTACCACGCGCATCATCAAGATTGGAAATTCGCAAGGCATTCGCATCCCCAAAGTGCTGTTAGAGCAGCTGGGCTTCCCTAAGCAGGTGACGCTGGAACTGACCCCGGATGGCGCTCTGGTGGTACGTCCTGGGCGCGCGCCCCGTGAGGGATGGCAGGAGGCTTTTCAGGAGCTGGCGGCTCAAGGCGAGGACGCCTTGCTCTCCGAGAGCGTGCTGGCGACGAGCTCCTTCGACGCGGGAGAAGCGGGGTAAGGATGAGTTGGCGCCGCTTTGACATTTACCTGGTGAACCCGGAAGCGGCTCTCGCCGAAGGACACAGGGGGCGTCCGTGTGTGATCGTTTCACCGGATGAGATGAATGCTCAGATCAACACGGTGATCGTGGCGCCATTGACGACGCGAGGACGCGCTTATCCCACCCGCATTCCCTGCCATGTCGCAGGGAAGGACAGCTTTATCGTGTTGGATCAGTTGCGCACAGTAGAAAAATCTCGTCTGACCCGGCGATTGGGCCGTTTGCCTCAACCCACGCAGGTATTGCTGTTGGAGGCGCTGGCGGAACTGTTCGCCGAATAGGGCCGGCCAAAATTTTTCGAAAGGGAGCAAGAGGCTCGTTTTCTATGAGCAAACGTAAGCTAAGGCGTCAGTTGAGCCTGGTTCAAGTGGTGATGTTAGGAACCGCCGGCACCATCGCCGCGGAGATCTTTGTGCTGACCGGCCACGCCGCTGGCCTGGCCGGCCCGGCAGCGGTGTTGGCCTTGCTGATCGGGGGGCTACTGAGTTACGCCGTGGCGCTTAATTACTGCGAGCTGGCAACGGCTTATCCCGTGGCCGGCGGCGCGATGAGTTATGTCCGCGAAGCGTATGGCACCGGGCTCCTCTCATATCTCGTTGGTTCGATGGACTGCCTCTCCAGCACCTTCTATGCCGCACTGTCGGCGGTAGGTTTCGCGTATTCGCTGCAACTCTTCATCCCCGGTTTGCCCATCGTCCCTGCGGCGGTGGCCGTAACCCTCCTGTTTATGGCGCTCAACCTCTTCGGCGTCACCAAGGTGGGCAATGCGCAGATTGTCCTGGGCGGCATTCTGCTAACGGCGTTCGTCATCTACGTGATCGCGGGGTTCGTCCATCCGGCGGGTTTCCGTTGGGAGACCTTCATCTCGGGGGAGACGATCTTCGTCCATCACAGTGTCTGGGCGAATCTCTCCCGCATGTTGGCGACGATTGCGCTGGTCTACAACGCCTATGTGGGCTTCGAAGTGATCGCTGACGATGCCGAGGAGGTGAGCAATCCCGATCGCAACATCCCCAGTGGGATTCTCCTCAGCCTGACGCTGACTACGATCATTTACGTGACGGTGAGCCTGGTGACGTTGGGGACGGTTCCCTGGCAGCAGTTGGCGGGTTCGGAGACGGCGCTCACCGATGCCGTGCAGCATTTCATCCCCGGTTGGGGCGTGCCGATGATGGCCGTGGCCGGCATGATCGCCACGCTCACTTCCGTCAACTCGGCGATGCTCAGCGCTACCCGTGAAGCCTTCACGCTGGGACGCGATGGCGTTTGGCCCACGGTGTTCTCCAAACTGAGCCGCTTCCGCACGCCGTGGGTAGCGATCTTCATCATTGGCGCCATCAGCGCGCTGATCGCGGCGATTGGCCTGGTGGATTTCCTCAGCTACATCTCCAGCAGCGGCTATCTGTTTGTGCTGTTCTGGGGCAGCCTCTCGATGATCCGATTGCGCAAGCGCTACCCGAACCTGCGACGCCCCTTCAAAGTGCCGTGGTTCCCCTTCACAGCTTACGCGGCCGGGCTGGCCTGTGTGTTGATCATCGCTTTTGCGGATCCCCGCGCTCTGGCCTTTGGGGCGGGGGTGTTGGCGCTGTTCGCTGTGGTGTACTATGTAGAGCCGCGCGTGGCGCGCCGTTTGCCCGCGCGGCGTCGCTTTGGGGAGCCGGAGCTGGGCAAGGAACGCATTGTCGTCTCGGTGGCCAATCCGCAGACCGCCAGGGGCCTCGTGTATGTCGCGGGGATTCTGGCTGAGGCGACCGTGGACCCTTACATCTGCGTGTTGACGGTCAATGTTGATCCCAAACGCCTTTCGGCGCGCACGGCGCGCCGGTTGGCGCGGGATCTCAGCCCGGAGCAACGGACGTTGTTACAAGGTGCCGTGGCGACATTGCTGGAACGCAATATCGCGGTCTACACCAAGGTGCGCGCGGCGCCGAGCGTCGCTGAGGGAATTCTGGATGAGGTCGGACGGCATTGTAACGTCAATCTCTTGCTGATGGGATGGCCTGGGCCGCTGACCCCGGCGCAGCTAATAGAGAATCCCATTAACCTGGTCCTGCAAAAAGCGCCGACCAATGTGGCGGTGTTGCTCAACCGTGGGTTGCTGACCCAACCGCTGCGGCGAATTCTGGTGCCGGTGGGCGGAGGGCCGCATTCGCGGATGGCGCTGCGCCTGGCGTATGAGCTGGCCGAGGCCGAAAAAGCGCGGGTGACCGCGCTGCGCATCCTCAAGGGCGGCGTGGATGAGGAGGACACGGAGGAGTTGGAAGACCAGACCCTGTGGTTGCAGGAGATCATCGAGGGGGTGTTGGGGGCCGTCCCGCCCAACTTCACGCTCCTCGCCCGCAGCGCCAAGACGGTTCAAACCGGCGTGCTGGGCGAGACGGAGCGACAGCCGTATCAGCTGATTGTCCTGGGGGCTTCTGAAGAATGGGCCTCCCGCACGCGGCTGTTTGGCTCGGTGGACGACTGGATCGCGAATCAGGCGCCCTGTTCGGTCTTGCTGTGTCGGCGCTATGAGCCGGTGGCGGTCTCGTGGCTGCGTCGCAACGTCAAACGCATTGAGCGCGAATATGAACACCATGCCGTGGCTCCCGCGTCGCATCAGGAGGAATAGGAAGGGCGAAAACCGCCGGCATAGTATCATGTTGTCTGCTACGTTTAACCCATTTCACCAGGAGGTTCGATATCATGATTGATTTGACAATTGTCCCTGAGGGTATGGAGAACGCTGTGCGACGCGCGCGTGAGCGCAACATCATCATCCCCACCTTCGCGCAGCAGAAGAATCCGGCGCTGATTCCTGACGTCATCAAGGCCGAGCTCAAGAACATTGGCCTGTGGGACATCACCCCGCGCAACCTCTTCCGCATCACCTGGCACAACGAACCGGTGGTTCACGGCGGCGGTTTTGACGGCGTGAATTACCTCGAACTGCCGTCGGCGCTCACCGGCGTCGAGGCGCGCATTGTGGTGCTGGTGGGCAAATGGTTTCCCACCGGCGCACACAAGGTGGGGGCCGCGTTCGGCTGTCTGGTGCCGCGCCTGGTGACCGGGCAGTTCGATCCTACCCGGCAGAAGGCTGTCTGGCCGTCCACCGGCAACTACTGTCGCGGCGGCGCGTACGACTCGGCGCTGCTGGCCTGTCAATCCATCGCCATCCTGCCGGAGGAAATGAGCCGCGAACGCTTTGAGTGGCTGGCAAAAGTGGCTGATGAAACCATCGCTACCCCCGGCTGCGAATCGAACGTCAAGGAGATCTTCGACAAGTGTCACGAGCTCACCCGCGAGCGCGGCGATGACATCTTCATCTTCAATCAGTTCGAGGAGTTCGGCAACTATCTCTGGCACTACGAGATTACCGGTCACGCCATCGAGGAAGTGCTGGCGCAGGTGTTAGGGCCTCACGACACCTTCTTTGGCATCACGTCTAACACCGGGTCGGCGGGCACCATCGGCTGCGGCGATTATCTGAAGCAACGGTTCCCCTCCAGCCGCATCGTGGCCAGCGAGGCGCTGCAGTGCCCCACCCTGCTGCGCAACGGCTTTGGCGGACATCGCATCGAGGGCATCGGCGACAAGCATGTGCCATGGATTCACAACGTCAAGAACACCGACGTCGTCACGGCCATTGATGATGAGGCGACGCTCAGCCTCATCCGCCTGTTCAATGAGCCGGCGGGCCGCGCGTATCTGATCAAGCAAGGGGTGCCGGAGAGCCTGGTGGCGCAGCTGGATTTGATCGGCATTTCCGGCGTCGCCAACATTCTCAGCGCCATCAAAGTGGCCCGCTGGTTCGAGTTGGGGCACGAGGACGTCATCGTCACGGTGCTCACCGACTCGATGGAGCTCTATCAGAGCCGCCTGCGCGAGCTGCACGAGGAGCACGGCGAGTACACTCTGACCGATGCCGCCGCCGATTACGCGCGCTACATCCTGGGACAGTCCACCGACAACATGCTGGAACTGACTTATCCGGAGCGCAAGCGCATCCACAATCTCAAGTACTACACCTGGGTGGAGCAGCAGGGCAAGACCTATGCCGAGATCCAGCAGCAGTGGTATCAGCCGGATTACTGGACGAGCTTCCAGGGGCAGGTGGGCGAGATTGACGCGCTCATCACGGAGTTCAACGCGCGCGTGGGGCTGCTGAAGTAAAGATCTGCTTTGCCGTCAGGCCGGCGTCGGATAGACGCCCGGTCCGGCGAAACGGTCACCTGCGTTCTGCAAAACACCCCGACAGGCCTGAGGCCGTCGGGGTGTTTTGTGTGGACCGGAGACCTATCCTCCCGCTTCGAGGCTGCAGCGCGGACATTCATTTGCCGCCGGGCCGAGCTCGGCGCTGGACCGATCCAGAAAGCCCGTTGCAAAGTTCAGAAAGTGCTCCACATCGGCGAAGTTGCTCACTACCCCCACTGAAATCCGCACGGCGTTGATGCTTTTGCCGTAACGCGCCTGCATCTGCTCGCGCAATTCGGCAAACGAGAGGCCGTGATCCCCCTTAAAGAACTCCGTCATGATTTCCGGCGTCAGCCCGTGAGCGACTTCCCCGGCGCCGGGGTTGCAGAAACAGCCGGTGCGGATGGAAATGGCGTCGCGGCTGGCCAGTTCTTCAACGCGGCGCTCGTCGAAGGGCCGGCCCTCCACGTCATAGAACGTGACGGTGACGGTGCCGGCACGCCCTTCGAGCGTCGTCGGGCCGTGGACGCGCACCAATGGCCGTCCGTTGGAATGCTGGAGCGCGGTCAGGCGTTCCAGCAGCCAACCGGTGAGACACATGACGCGCGTGTGAATGGTCTCGACGCCGATGGCGGCCAGATGTCGCAGGCCGATTTCCACGGCAGGCAAGTTGAGGTAGTTGAGGGTCCCATCTTCGAAGGCGGCGGCGCCTGCCGCGAGATAGTAGCCGTTTCCCTGCACCGAGGCGATGGTGATCGTGCCGCCGGCATACCAGGGGCGTCGCAACTTCGCCAGCGCCGATTTGCGCGCCAGCAGTGCGCCTGCGCCGGTGGGATATCCGAACATCTTGTAAAAGGACAGCGGCACGAAATCCGGCTTCCAGCGGCGCAAGTCCAGCCGGTTGGTGGGAACGAAGGCGGCGCAGTCTACCAGCACGTCCCAACCCTGAGCGTGTGCGACCTCAATGAGCTCTAACGGATGTTGCACGCCGGAGTAATTCGATTGCGCGGGATAGGCGAAGAGTTTGGGGATTCCCGGCGTTCCCAGGGCCAGCGCGCGTTCCAGCGGCGCGTTTTCGATGCGGAGATCGGGGGCACTCATGGGGATGTAGGTCACCTGCGCGCCTTTCGCGCGGGCGAATTCGCGGATGCCGTTGACGGAGTTGTGGTTGTCAAAAGTGAGGGCATAGTGTCCTCCCGGGGCAAAGGGGTAGGCCTCACCTACCAACTTGAGCGCGCCGCTGGCGTTGGGAGTGAAGATCGCCACATATTCCTCTGGATCGGCGTTGAAGAATTCCAACACGCAGGCGCGCGCTCGTTCCACGTGCTCCGTCATCGCCTGCGAAGAGGGGTTGTGGGAGTGCGGGTTGCCGAAAACGTGCGTGGCAAGCAGCTCGTGGTGGGCGCGAACCTGACCATCGGCGTACAGGCTGCCGCCGGTATAGTCCAGGTAGACGTGCCCTAGCCGATCGAGGCGGCTGTATTCCCGCGCTCGCAGGTCGTCGAGGAGGCGGGTGCTCGCGTAGGCGGGATAAGCGTCCAGGAAAGCCGCCAGGGCAGCGGTCATTTCAGGCGTAGGATCATCGCCGGGCCAGAGCTGGGAGTCACTCATGCTTATCGCTCCTGTGTGCCGATGTGAGGCTGTTTTCGAGACCATCAACGCGAGTAAAGCGTTCAGGGCGACGCTGGTTTGAGGGGCGACACGCGCCCGTGTCCTGAAGGTCTGTCGGCGGCGCCGTGCTTGCACTCAGTATTGAGTATAGCCTCGGCCAGGGCGGAGGCAAGTGACTTATTTCCTCGTTGTGCACCAACATGTTACTAACCAAAAACAGACTTTTTAGGGTAAAGTGGTTAGACTTTCCCGTTGAAAGCGGTTACAAATCAAACTTGTTTTGACTAACCAACCGGCTCAGCGCTTTCCATACTCCTTTCCATACTCGTGTTATAATGCGAGAGTCATTCATTCAAAAGGAGCCTATCATGAAGCAGTGGCATACGCCTCCAGCAATGCAAATTGATCCCGCTAAAAAGTATCATGCGACGATCACGACCCCGCGCGGGGTGATTGAAATTGAGCTCTATCCTCAGTATGCGCCGCAAACGGTCAATAATTTCGTGTTCCTGGCCCGCGAGGGGTTTTACGATGGCGTCACTTTCCATCGCGTGATCAGCAATTTCGTGATTCAGGGCGGCGACCCGACCGGCACGGGGCGCGGCGGTCCCGGCTACCATTTTGCCGACGAGTTCAAGGACAACCCGCTGACGCACGAGCGGGGCGTGATTTCGATGGCGAACGCCGGTCCGGGGACCAACGGCAGTCAGTTCTTCATCACTCACAGTCCGCAGCCCCATCTCAACGGCCGACACACCGTTTTCGGCAAGGTCGTCGCCGGCATGGAGGTGGTAGACGCGATCCGCCAGGGTGACGCCATGACGTCCGTGGTCATCACGGAGAGCTAAAGAGACCGGGCCAGGCCGCGGCTCCACCGGATTTGAGAATGTCTCACTCGCGCTAATCCTGTTTGGGTAAGCACGCAAATGTGAGAGGCGGGGAGGCAGCAGCGAGCAGAGATGGCATTGCTCGCTGCTGCCTTTCCTTGATCGTGCCCTT
This sequence comes from Anaerolineae bacterium, assembly GCA_018055515.1. Taxonomy (GTDB): domain Bacteria; phylum Chloroflexota; class Anaerolineae; order B4-G1; family SLSP01; genus JAAZNO01. Next base: position 9,255 of record JAGPHL010000010.1, on the reverse strand, counting down.
TCCCTGTTTGGGCCATGAATTCTCATGGATTTCCTCCCGCTGCTGTGCCAGGCCGTGATCCCATGATCTCCCGAAGTTGTGTGGCGTTGTAGCGCTACTGTTACCTGTCTTTCACCTGTTCGTAATTCTCATCGCGGCCTTCTCTGGGAACGCGCGGCGAACTGGCGACGTTAAAAAGATGTACGCCACGGGCCATGTCTGGGGCGTGAGGGCGCAAGTGGCATTGCCAGGAACTGGGTGGCAAGTCATACTCAGAGGAGGCCATGCGCGTTCCCACGTTCTACGTTCGCACGGGCGCACGTTTACACGTAGGGAGTCTTTGAGCCATCTTGCAGAGAGGAGGAAAGCGATGGGCAAGCGAGTTTTGCAAATCACCTTGGTGTTGGCGGTCCTGCTGTTCAGCGGACCGGTGTTGGCGCAGGGGCCGATCTTGCCGATGCACAGCGATCCGACCTGGAGCGCCTCGTATTGGAACAATCCCACCCTTTCGGGGACGCCGGCGCTCACCCGTCAGGAGGAGAATCTCGACCATGACTGGGGCACAGGGTCTCCGCAGCCCGGCGTGATCAACGCCGATCAGTTTTCCGCGCGCTGGACGCGCTACATTGACGTGACCCCCGGCAATTACCGCTTTACGGCCACCAGCGATGACGGCATCCGTCTGTGGATTGACGGCGCCCTGCTGCTGGATAAGTGGACCGATCACCCCGCACAGACCTTCACCGTGGACCGTTACCTGGATTCCGGGCATCACTATCTGGTCGTGGAGTATTACGAGAACGGCGGTGAGGCGGTCGCCAGGCTCAGCTGGGCCTTGCTGGATGGGACGGGGGCCGGTTGGCGCGGCGAATACTTCAACAACATGTCGTTGAGCGGGACGCCGGCGCTGGTCCGCACGGACGCGGCGCTGAACTTCAACTGGGGAGCGGCTTCCCCGGCGCCGGGCACCGTCGGGACGGATTATTTCTCCGTGCGGTGGACGCAGACGACGAGCATCGCCGCGGGGATGACCCGCTTCAAGCTCACGGTGGATGACGGCGCGCGGCTCTGGGTCAATGGCCATCTGCTGATTGACGCCTGGCGTGATCAGGCGGCCACGACGTATCAGGGCGACATCTACCTCCCCGGCGGGCCGGTTGCTATCGAGCTGCAATATTACGAGAACGCCGGTCAGGCGGTCGCGCAGCTCACCTGGTTCCCGACCAACGGCGGGGACGACACGACGGCGATCATCGTAGATGACAAGGACGCCGGCTTTGTGCGCGGCGGCGCGGCGTCGGGATGGCGCACCGTCAACGAAGGCTACAATGGTCGGCAGTACTGGACCTACAACAACGACCAGAATCGCCCCAACTACAACTGGGCACGCTGGTATCCTACTCTCACGGCAGGCCGCTACGAGGTCTTTGTCTACATCCCCGATCGCTACACGACCACAGCGAACGCCCGCTACTGGGTGGTGGCGTCAGGCCAGTACACGCTCAAGATCGTGAATCAATCGGCGAACGGCGGACGGTGGGTTTCTCTGGGCACGTACACCTTTAACGGCGGCGGCTCTGAATATGTCTCGCTGGCGGACGTGACCTACGAACCGCGCCTTTCCCGGCTGATTTCCTTCGACGCGGTGAAGTGGGTGCGGCGCTGAGGCGCACCCAACGGGCTGGCGACGGGAGGTTGCCAGCCCGTTTCTTTTCCGAGCGGGGGTGTGACGTCGGCGGCGGGTTTTTGTCTCCTGGTGACGCTTTTTGTACTATTTTGTAATGCAATTGTAGTGTGCTTATGGCAAGAATTTGCTATACTCAGAGTGGCAGCGAGAGACAAAATCCCTTAGTGAACTTGACCTCTTGGACCCGGCATTCATTCCGGGGCGGCTTGAGAGTGAATTGAAGTTCGCGGCACCTTTTCTGATCTGTGAAATCCGTGGCCATCCGTGAGCCATTTTCGAAGGAATGGTCACAACTCACGGCTCACTGATTACTATTTTCAAAGGGGGTCATCTATGATGCGGGGGACGAGGAAAGTCGTGTTGAAGGCGTGGAAGTGGGTATTGCCGGTCATGGTGTTGGTGAATCTGCTGGTGTTGGCGACGCCGGCAGCTGCGCAGGGAACTTCCTACGTAGTGCAACCAGGGGACACGCTGTACGCGATCGCGCGACGGTACGGCATCAGCGTGAATGCGCTGGCGGCAGCGAACGGGCTGACCACGCGCTCGTGGATTTATGTGGGGCAGAGCCTCACCCTTCCCGACGCGGGAACTGCGCCCGCCCCGGCCCCCGCGCCGACCCCGGCGACGACTGGCATCCACATTGTGCAGCCGGGGGAAAATCTCTTCCGGCTGGGATTGCGGTATGGCACTACCGCGGCGGCCATTCGCGCCGCCAATGGGCTGTCTTCCGATCTCATTTACGTGGGGCAACGTCTGGTGATCCCCGGCGCGGGAGGCGGCGTCCCGCCGATCACGCCATCCCCGGCGCCCGTTCAGGGCGCGCCTGGCGAGAAGTGGATTGACATCAACCTGAGCCGGCAGACCCTCACGGCCTATGTGGGACAGACGCCGGTTTTCACGGCCGTCGTCTCCACCGGCACCTCTCGCACTCCCACCGTGGTGGGCACATACTCCATCTACGTCAAATATCTTTCCACCCCCATGTCGGGGCCGGGCTATTATCTGCCGAATGTGCCTTATACGATGTATTTCTATCGCGGATATGGGATCCACGGCACGTACTGGCACAACAACTTTGGCACGCCGATGAGCCATGGCTGTGTGAACATGCGCACGCCCGATGCGCAGTGGCTCTACAACTGGGCGCCGGTGGGCACGAAAGTGGTCACGCACTATTGAGGCTTGCAGAGGGTGCAGACAACGCCGGTTAGCTCTCGCAGTCCCCTGGTTTCAGCGCCAGGGGACTTTTCATACCCACGGTGCAGCGACCTTTTTGCAGGGGGATGGAAAGAGTTTGCGGATGCGTGGGTGTTTACTGAGACGCTAATGGCCTGAGTGAAATGGGGAGCGCACGACGCTATGCCTCTTTCCACATCTGGTTGAGCTGTTCGTCCAGCACGTCTAACAGTTCCGGCGCGAGCAGCCCCTGTTCGATGATTTGATCCAGCGAGTAGAGCTCCGCGCCAGGCGCTTCCGTCTCCGCTGCGACGGCGGCCTCGGGTGGGGCCGGGGGGACAGGGGCCGGCGAGAGGTCGGACGGCGCTGCCGGCGCCGAGGATGGAACGGGAAGGGGTGCCGGTGGCAGGATTTCCCGCGCCTTTTCCAGGGCTCGACGCGCATAATACATCACCGTCCCCAACTTGATCTCCTGACTGAAAATGATGAGCAGGAAGATTGTCGGCAGGACCTGCGCCGAATAGACGCTGTACGTTTCCCCCTGGTGATAGTTCAGCCGAAAGGCGTCCTGTTCCCCCAAAAGCGAGGCCACCCCAGCGGTCGCCGCGAAATCCCCCGCGATCAAGGCAGTCAGCGCGCTCACATTGATCTCCTGGAGGGCGCCCTTGCTGGCTATGACCGCGCCGCCGCTCTCCAGCAACAGCACGCACCGCGCGTTCACCTCGGCGCGGAGCTGCGCCAGGGTGTCGTCGAGACGATCCAGCACCTGAGGCGACAGTCGGAGCTCCCATGTTTTGTCCGCTCCTGGCGGCAGGCTGCGGCGGTAACGCGCTACTTCGCGCTCCACAATGGAGAGCAATTCCTCAGGATGATAGGGCTTGCTGAGGAAGTCATTCACGCCATAGCGCAGCGCCTGCACCACTGTTTCCATGGTCCCGTGGCCGGTGAGCACGAGCACGGGAAATTGAGCCCCCTGCTGTTTGAGCGCCTGGAGCAGCTCAAAGCCATCCATGCCGGGCATTTGCAGGTCCGTGATGAGCATCTCGAAGCGGCGCCCGCGCAAGACTTCCAGGGCCTCCGTTCCGCTGCTCGCTGTCGTCACCGCGTGTCCCGCGGAAGTCAGGATCTGCTCCAATCCTGTGCGCATGACGGCTTCATCGTCTACGACCAAAATCTGCGCTTGTGTTGACATCGTTCTCACTCAGGCAGGCGATAAATTTTTTCCATCAGGTCAAGTCCGCAATCCAATTCTCGCACCCATTGAATGAACCGCTGGACATTCTCTTTGCCCATGATCATCGCTCCGTGCTGGGGGGCGATGATTTCGATGTCCAGGGGCGCAATCATGTCGGCCCAGAGCCGCAGTACTTTGTTGGTGGGGAAGTAGCGGCGATGAAAGCCGGCTATGTATTGGATGTGATCGTCAAAATCGGTAACTTTGACGTAGGTCTGGCCCAGCGACGCGCCGAGGTCGCCGGAGTAAAGGATCTTGGAGACCGGGTCGTAGATCTGGAAGTTGCCGGCCGAGTGGATGAAGTGCGCCGGCAACAACTTTAGCCGGGCGCCGGCGAGATCCACGACCATTCCCTTATCTGGGATGGGGATGATATTGTTGACCACCAGGTCATCTACGCCAAAGTGCGCGATGAAGCGAATCCACGGCTGGGGCAGGAGTCCTTTGGCATTGGTGATCATCAGCCAGCCGTTGGCCGCTGCGATGATGTCGGGATCCTGGTGGGAGAAGAAGATGTAATCCAGGGCGCCCAAGGGCAGCACGGTCGCGAGTTCGCCCACGGCTTCAGAGTAGACCTTGTGCCCGCCGGGATCGAGTAACATTCCTCGCCCATTATGGACAATGATGTGTTGATTTGCTTGCACCATCTCGCCAGAGGTGAAATCCTCTAGCAGAATATTCTTGTGTTCCGCATTTTCAAACAATGTTTGCGTTGGCATCGAGCGCCTCCTCGGAAAATAGAGATCAGCGAGTCAGCAGTCAGCGAATCAGCGAAAAAATCACTTGCGTGGCTCAGGCCGCCCCGGAATGAATTCCGGGTCTGCTACGTCAAGTTCGCTGAAGCGAGCTTCCCAAACAACGCGCTTCAGCGCGGTTGGCTCGTGTCAGGCTAGGTATTCCATCCCCAGCCAAACTGGCGAGTCGTCGCAGCCTCTGCTCACAACTCGCATTTTAATTTGCGGCTGTGTGCCGCGGGAACATGTCAACTCCTCGGAAAATGCATCATGCGTAATACGTGATGCGTAATGCATAAGTGCTCTCTCAGAAAATCGGCAAATCTCAAAATCACTTGCGCGGCAATGTAATGCAAACTGCAGTTTGCCCGCAGGCCGCTATTTTCATGACCCGGTGATGTGCTGCAGGAACGTGTTAACTCTCGGAAAATGGCTCACGTGCGCACGTGTGACTCTGCCAGGGAAACCTCCCCCGTTGCAGTGGCCGCTGCGCTAGCCCAGACCGGACATTAAGTTGTCGAACAACTCGCGGCTAAAACCGGTGACTTCCAGGAATTGGGCGATGCGGTGATCGTCGTAGGATTGGAGCATGATGTTGAGATCTACGTCCATGACCCGGTTCAGCGCGCGGATGCGGGCTTCCTTTTGGGGGTCGGCGGCATACTCCTCCTCGACGATGAGCCGCGCGGCGTGGGCGCGACAGAAAGCCATCGCCGCGACGACGTAACGCGGTTCAAGCCCGACCTCGACGTGACGTTTGCCGATGCGATAACGCCGCGCGTAGTAGGCGTCGCCATGGGTATCGTCGGCCAAAGTGATCAGCCATTGCTGCAGATGCCCTTTGAGCCGTTCGATCCGGCCCGGCTCTGCGTTCAGGATGGCGTCGAGATGCGGAAAACGCTGCAAGTGCGCATAGAACAGCGCGACAATTTCTGGCGCACGCCGTTCTATGACGCCGCGCATGTCGCGCAACAGGGCGCGGTCTTCATCGGTGAGCACGCTGATCTGCTTGATTTCATCCATGATGTCGGCCATGGGAGGGTCCTTTTCAGCTCAAGATTTCGGCAACGGCGCTGGCTGCCTCACGCACTTCGAGAAAGACCATGCCGAGATTGACATCCTTGCCGGTGAGGGCCACGAACACGGCGTTTTTGCCCGCATCGGTGATGAGGACATTGCCTTCCGTGCCCTGAATCAGCGTCTGCTGAAATTCGCCCCGTTCCAGTTGCCCGATGGACCGCCCCGAAAGGCTGAGCAGCGCTGCGGCAACCGCGCCGACGCGGGCCTGTTCCATTTTCGCCGGCAAATGCGCCGCGATGATCAACCCGTCGCGGCCTACTACCGCCGCCCCGCGGACATCGCCGGAAGACTCCACCAACTGACTCAAAATCTGCGCCAAACGTTCACGACGATTTTCCCCTGCCATTGCTCCCTCCTGATTTTTAGAGCTGTTTTCATTGCGCCGACGTTCGTCGGCCCGGCGCAAGCCTTCCATCAACACCGCCGACCAGGGCATCTGAATGGTGCGGGTAGGTGCGGCGGCGTTCTGTTCCACCTCGAAGCGGCCTTCCTGCCAGGTGAGCAGGGCGTAGACGGCCTCGCTGCCCTGAAAGCCTTCGCCTTCGGCGTGGACGATCTCGCCGCCCTCAAAATAGAGCCTGCCCCTCTCGCCCGACGCTTTCTCGATAGTGAGTCGCGCCGTGCTTCCCGCCTGACAGTGCAGCTGGATCAAATCCGAAAGGCTCAAATCCCCTAACGTGCCTTGAAGCGCCATAGTCACTTCCTGCCTGATGAGGGCATCCCCTGAAAACTATTTCTGTAACAGCTGTTGAATTTCGCGGATGACCTGGCTGGTGGCCGACCAATAGGTGTGATGGGGCTCGATGACCATCGCTAACACCAGGGAGCGCCCGCCAGCCTCGAATTGCCGGTAGAGCACCCCTTGCTGGGCGTCTTGCGAAAGCAACATCACTTCGCTGAGGTGGGACATTTCCAGGCGTTCGTCGGCCCGACGAATGACTCGCAGGACCTCGGCGACGATGGCTGCCAGCGCCTGGGCCGTTTGCAGATCGCCGGCTGTGGCCATGCTCAACCCTGAGGCGTCCGTGAGCACTACCGTGCTGAAGCCGGGTTGCTGTCCCAATTGGGAGATGAGGTGTTGCACTTCTTTCATGCTGGCGCTCCTGAGGGCACCCGCGCCACGGCGAGTTTGCGCTGCACGTCCGCCAACTCGGCGTGGATGATTGCATGGAGGGTCTCCTGCACGCCCTGTCCACGGACAGCGGCGGCCTCGATGCAGGGCCAGGCGCCAAGCCCCAGCTCTGCCTGCAGGGTGGCTATCGGCAGCGCGGAGGGGAGATCCCGCTTATTGAGCTGGATGACCAGGGGCGTCGTCTCCAGGGAGCGGTTGAGCCGCTGCAATTGGACCCGCATGTCCCGCCATGAGTCGCGATTGTCCTCCAAGCGCGCAGCCTGCGAGTCCACCACGAAAACGATGGCATCGGCGCGAGTCAAGACGGTTTCGCGCGTCGCCGTGTAATACACCTGGCCCGGAACGGTGTAGAGCCCAAATTTGGGCCGCAGCCCGTAGAGTTCGCCGATCGTCAGCTGCAGGAAGTCGAAGAAAATGGTACGATCCTCATGCGTGTTGAGCGTGAACAGCTCGCTGCGGACTTCCGGCTTGAGCCGCGCATGGATTTTCTCCAGGTTGGTGGTCTTGCCGCTCAACGCCGGGCCGTAATACACGATGTTCAGGTTGAGCTCACGGGTTTTCCAGTTGATAAACATGCGTTTCCGCTCCTTCACCCATGGTATGAGCAGCATTCAATGGCAATCGGATGGTGAATGTGGTTCCCGCGCCGGGGGCGCTTACAACGTTGATGTCGCCGCCATGTTCCTGGATGATGCGATAGGAAATGGCCAGTCCCAGGCCGGTGCCTTGCTCGCCCTTGGTAGTGTAGAAAGGCTCGAAAATGTGTTCCTGCACTTCAGGCGGCATCCCTTCCCCGGTGTCTTGCACGGTGATGCACACTGTTTGCGCGTCCTCTGTGATTTGGAGGCAGAGCTGGCCGCCGGCAGGCATGGCGTCGCGCGCATTGAGCAGCAAATTCAGCAGCACCTCGCCCAATTGATCGGCGGACGCCAGCAGCGGGGGAATATCAGGCGCACAGGTGTAGGTGACTTCAATCTTGTGCTGTTCCAGGTTTTTGCTGACGAGCGTCAGCACGTCTTCCGCCACCTGGCTGATCGCGACGGGCCGACGTTGCTCCTGCGCCGGCTTCGAAAAGCGCTGCAGTTTTTTGGTCAGTTGCGTGATGGCCGCTACTTGCCGTTCGATGATCTCGATATTCGCCTGAGCGCGGGCGTCGGAAGGCAGTTGCTGTTTTAGAAGATAGAGATACGTCGAAATGCCGGTGAGGGGATTATTGATCTCATGAGCGACGGAGGCCGCGAGCCGACCCAACGCGCCGAGCTTTTCGGTGTGACGTAGCGCGGCATGAGCTTTGTCCAGCGCCTCGGTGCGCTCGATGACCTTCTCTTCCAGGGTGGCGTTCAGGTCTTGCAGCTCCTCGGTGATGGCTTTCAGGCGCAGCATTGAACGCACCCGCACGAGCAACGCCGTGTTGGACACGGGCTTGTTGAGCAGTTCATCGGCGCCTGCGTTGATGAGCACCGCAGGATCGAGGACCCCCGGATCGGAGAGAGCGATGATGGGGAAGAAATTTTGCTTCCGCTGCGTCTTGATGTGGCGTATCACGGTCAGCACGTCCATATCGGGGAGGCCGGTGTCCACCAGGAGCAACCGTGGCGGTGAGAAGGTCACGGCTTCGAGAAGGGCGCTTCCTGTGCGGGCCACTTGCACCGTATACCCCGCGTTCTGCAACACCGGACGCAGGGCGCGGCCTAAGGCTTCATCTGAACTTCCGATCAGAATGTTAGAGAATAGAAGATCGTCAAAGCTTAACATGGTTCGTTTGTCGCAAACAGATTGTAGCTACTTGTCCTGACGCCGTCGAGAGCTTTCACGGGCCTGTCAACTGCCGATGGGTGACTGATTGCTCATACATTGTACCATGGTTACACTTCATGGCAACAGATCACTGTTCAGCTGTTCAGAGGGACATCTTGCGACGGGGCGAAGTGCTCGGAATGCGGCGGCTCTTACGGGCCGATGAGCGGATGTCAGGCCCGGGGGACGCTTCAGCGGATTGACGGTTCAGGGGCGCGGCATGTTGTCCTCTTTGGAAAATAGAATCCGTGCCCATGTTTCCACGTGCCCACGTTATTTTCGTCATCGGTGATGTGCCGCAGGAACCCGTCAACTCTCTGGTAAACACAAATGACTGCCCCCTATGATTCTGGGCGCAGTTGCTTGTGTCTCCTGGCCGTGACTCGTTTCCAGGGTTAGCCGCGAATTCTCACCGTTTCTCTCTCGCTTCCGGCTC
>JAGPHL010000009.1 GCA_018055515.1 Anaerolineae bacterium | reverse complement strand
CCGGGACGCGCAACGTCTCGCGGCTGGAGGTGGAACTCTACGCGCTGGACGAGGACACTTTCATGAACCTGAGCGCCTATGGCGGGTGGAACGCCTGGGACAAATTCGACCCGACCCCGGCGCAACTCGTGCGGCAATGGAGCGTGCCAGTGGACCAGCCCCGCAACACCGACGCCCTCATCCCGATCCCCTTGCGTTCCAACGCCGCGACGCCTCTCCCGCCCGGCATCTACTACCTGCGTCTCACGGCGCCGGAGGTGCTCGTCGCCTCGCCCGACCAGGCGCCGGAACGCCTGCTCTTCGTCAAATCCGGCCTCAACCTCACCCTCAAGGAATCCGAAACGGAGGCGCTCGTCTGGGCGACCGATCTGGCGACCGGGTTGCCGCGTGCGGGGCTGAAGCTGCGCCTCAATTCTGCCAGCGGCGGCTGGATTGCCGGCGGCGAGACTGACGCCGAGGGGCTGTGGCTGTCGCAAGACCTCCGGCGCGAGAACCTGTGGGAGGACCTCTTCGTTTTCTCCGGCAGCCCCGGCGACCCCGACTTTTCCGTGACGTACAACAGCTGGACGCAGGGGATCGAGCCGTGGCGGTTTGGGCTGGACTACGGCTACGACTTGAGTGACTATCGGGGCTACCTCTACACGGAACGCCCGATCTATCGCCCCGGGCAGACGGTCTACTTCAAGGGCATCCTTCGCGCCGACGATGATGCTCGCTACAGCCTGCCAGTGGGGATCGCGAGCCTGCAGGTGCAGATTGAGGATCCGCGGGGGCGACAGCTCTATTCCAACACGCTGCCGTTGACCGACATGGGCACTTTCAACGGCGAGCTCGCGCTCAGCTCGGAAGCGGCCTTGGGCGTCTACTATCTCCACGCCAGCCGCCCCGACACCGACCTTTCCTTTGGGACGACTTTCCAGGTGGCGGAATATCGCAAGCCGGAATATCAGGTCGAGGTGACGACGGATCGGCCTGCCTATGTGGATGGCGACGTCATTCAACTGCAGGGACAGGCGAGCTACTACTTCGGCGGGCCGGTGACCAACGCCGACGTTACCTGGAACTTGCTGAGCGGCCCGTATGACTTCGAGTATCGCTGTCCGGCGGGGACGGCCTGCCCCTTCTACAGCTGGGCCGATTACGATTGGACCCGTGAGGAGCCGGAGCGCTACGGCGCGTTGGTGGCTTCGGGAGCGGGGATGACCGACGCGACGGGACAGGTGACCTTCACCGTGCCGGTGGATCTCGCGCTCGACACGGGCAGCCGCCGGCTCACGCTCGAGCTCACCGTCACCGACATCAGCGGGCAGGCGGTGAGCCATCGTACCGCCGTCATCGCGCATAAGGGCGATTTCTACATCGGCCTCGCGCCGCGCGGCTATCTCGCCAGGGCGAAGGAGCCCAAAGCGGTGGACGTCCTCACCGTGGATTGGGACAGCCGGCCGGTCGGGAATGTGCCTCTGGAGGTGACAGTCCTGGAGCAGCGCTGGTACAGCGTGCGGGAGAAATCCGATAGCGGCGCTTTCTACTGGACCTGGGACGTGGAGGAGGTGCCGGTCTACACGACGACGGTGACGACGGACGCTGTCGGGCAGGGCGCGGTGACGTTCACCCCGCTGCGCGCGGGCAGTTATCGCGTGCGCGCCGTGGGACGGGATGCGCGCGAGCACGTCATCCGCAGCGCGGCCTTCGTCTGGGTCTGGGGAGGGACGGGCGCCTTCTGGCGTCAGGAGAACAACAACCGTTTTGATCTCATCGCCGACCGCGACAGCTACACGGCAGGCGACACCGCCGAAATCCTCATCGCCTCGCCCTACAGCGGCACCGTGCGGGCGCTGATCACCCTTGAGCGGGGGCACATCATCACCGCCGAGGTGCGCACCCTGACGAGCACCTCGGAAGTGCTGCGCGTCCCCATCCGCGCCGATTACGCGCCCAATGTTTTCGTCTCCGTGCTCCTGATGCAGGGAGCGGAGAGCGCTTCGCAGGGGATGGCGAGCTTCAAACTGGGCATGGTGGAGCTGCCGGTTTCGGTGGCGGATAAGGCGCTGCAAATTCGCCTCATCCCTGACCGGGACATGGAGGCAGGGGAGACGTATCGCCCGAGGGAGAAAGTCCACTACGAGATCCTGGCGACCGACGCTGAGGGCAAGCCGGTGGACGTGGAGCTCTCCCTGCGACTGGCGGACCTCGCGGTGCTGGCGCTCGCCGATGAGCCGGGGCCGACGCTGCTGGAGACTTTCTGGCAGCCGCGAGGGGTGGGGGTGCGGACCAGCGTGCCGTTGGTGGTCGCGCTAGAGGCTTCCAATCGCGATCTCGCGCCCGGCGGGAAGGGCGGTGGCGGGGGCGCGGTGGACGGCGGCCTTGTCCGCACGAATTTCGCCGACACTGCCTTCTGGGATCCGCTGGTGCGGACCGGCCCTGAGGGACGCGCGGAAGTGGAGGTGCCGCTGCCCGACAATCTCACGACCTGGCGGATGCAGGCGCGCGGCGTCACTGCCGACGCGCGGGTGGGGCAGGCCGATGTGGACGTCTTGAGCACGCTGGACCTGCTGGTGCGGCCGATCCTGCCGCGCTTCTTCGTCGTGGGGGATCGCGCGGAAATCGGCGCCGTGATCCACAACAACACTACCGCGACATTGACCGTCGAGGTGGTCCTCACGCCGCAGGGATTGGAGCTCGACAGCCCGGCGCGTCAGAGCGTCACGGTGGCGGGCGGCGACAAGGTCAGCGTGCTATGGCCCGTCACGGTGCCTGCGGCTGAAGAAAGCGTGCGCGTCCGCCTTGAAGCGCGCGCCGGCCGGCTCTACGACGCGCGGGAGGACGTCGTCCCCGTTTACCGCTATGCGACGCCGGAGGTCGTGGCGACGACCGGCGTGATGGAGGAGCCGGGGCTGCGCCAGGAGCTGGTGCAGCTGCCGCCGACCTTCGATCCCACGCAGGGCGAGCTGATCGTGCAGCTCTACGGCTCGTTGCTCGGCGCGACGCAGGAGGCGTTGGGCTATCTGGAGCACTATCCTTACGAGTGCACGGAGCAGACGGTGAGCCGTTTCCTGCCCAACGTCGTCACCTATCGCGCCCTGCAGGAATGGGGCGTCGCCGAGCCGGAGCTGCGCGCTCAACTGGAGGCGTTGGTCGCGCTGGCGACGCAGCGGTTGTACACTCAGCAGCATTACGACGGCGGGTGGGGCTGGTGGACGACGGACGAGAGTCAGATCACTCTCACGGCCTATGCGTTGCACGGCCTGCTCGAAGCGCATCGCGCGGGCTTTGCCGTGGACACAGACGTCATGGCGCGGGCGGTGGGCTACCTGCGCGAGAATCTGCCCTCGATCACGGCTGAGACGGACGCCGTCGTTGCCAATCGCCTGGCCTACACGCTGTACGTGCTGGGCGAATATACCGGCGTCTTCGGCGAGGAAGTGGGGGAGGGGGAGCTGGGACGCGCCAATCAGCTCTTTGCCTCGCGCCGCTTGCTGGATCAATACGGCCAGGCGTTCCTGGCCATGGCGTTGCACACCCTGGCGCCCGAAGCCTCGTCGCGGGTGGAGACGCTGCTCAGCGAGCTGCTCGATCACGCCATCCTTAGCGCGACCGGGACGCACTGGGAGGAGGCGCGCCCTGATTATTGGAACATGAGCACCGACGTCCGTAGCACGGCGATCGTGCTGTGGACGTTGGCGCAGCTCCAGCCCGACAGTCCCGAGCTGGCCAATGGCGTCCGCTGGCTGATGGCCGGCCGGCGTGAGGGCTACTGGGAATCCACGCAGACGACGGCGTGGGTGCTTCTGGCGCTCACCGAGGCGATGCGCGCGACGGGCGAGCTCGAGGGCGATTTCGCCTACAACCTCTACCTCAACGGGCAACTGCGCGCGGAGGGCGACATCTCCCGTGAGACGCTGACGGAAGTGCAGGAATTACAGGTCGCCATCGCGGAGCTGGAGGCGGATCAGGCGAATCGCCTCGTCTTCGAGCGCCTGCCCGGCCCGGGACGGCTCTACTACACGGCGCAACTGCGGTACTTCCTGCCGGCGGAGCAAGTCAAGGCCCTCGATCGCGGCCTCATCGTGTCGCGCAGTTTCACGCCCATGGACGCCCCTCAGACGCTGGTGGATCGCGCGCGGGTGGGGGACCTGATTCGGGTCAAACTCACTCTCATCGTCCCGACGGATCTCAACTACGTGGTGGTCGAATCGCCCTTCCCGGCGGGCTTCGAGGGGGTGGACGTGAGCCTCAAGACCGCCAGCGTTATCGGCACGCAGCCCACGCTGGTCAACCAGACAGCGGAGGAGGAGAGCGGCTGGCTTCAGCGCTACGGCTGGGGATGGTGGTGGTTCTCCTACACCGAGATGCGCGATGAGAAGGTGACGCTCTTTGCGACTTACCTGCCGCGCGGAACTTACGAGTACACCTGCGTCATGCGCGCGGGTGTGGCGGGAGAGTTCCGCGTCATGCCGGCGGTCGCCTATCAGATGTACTTCCCGGACGTTTTCGGGCGCAGCGACGGCGGGGTCTTCACCATTACGGGGGAGTAGGCGCGCCTGGCCGTTTTAACCCTGGCGGGGGACGGCTCCCCCAACTCCAGCAGCTGCCGCAGGACGTCTGCGGCAGCTGCGGCTATCTGTCGTCGGAGGCATGACGGCGGCTTTACTTGCGGCTGCCGTAAGTGAACGGCGTGCGTTCCTCGCTGCGATCCGTCGCGGGCGGGGGCTCTGGCGAAAGGGCGCTGATTTCCGCTCGCAGTTCCGGCGTCATGGCGATCTTGAGCGCGCCGAGGGAATCCTCCAGCTGCGTCAGATTGCGCGCTCCGATGATGGGGGCGGTCACGGCGGGATGGCTGCCCACCCAGGCGACTGCCAGACTCACCGGCGAGTAGCCGTGGGCGTGGGCGAACGCGGTGAAGGCCTCGGCCACCTCGAGCATCCAGCCGTCTTGATAGCGCGCTTGATACATCTTGTTGGACGTCAGCCGTCCCTGCTCCGGGCGGCGGTCCACGCCGTATTTGCCGCTGAGCAAGCCGCCGCCGAGGGGACTGTAGGGGATCACGCCCAGCTTTTCGGAGTACGCCATGGGCAGGATCTCCACTTCCGCCTGCCGCTTCACCAGATTGTACATCGGTTGGATCACGGCAAAGGGAGCCCAGCCCTCTCTGGCGGAGATCCCCAGCGCTTTGGCGACCTGCCAGGCGGCGAAATTGCTCGCGGCGGGGTAGAGGATTTTGCCTTGAGTGACCAGATCGTCCAACGCCCGCAGGGTCTCCTCAAGGGCGGTGTCGTCGTCGAAGTGGTGGATAAAGTACACGTCAAGGCGGTCGGTGCTCAGGCGCCTGAGGCTGTCCTCGACGGCGCGCAGGATGTGATAGCGGGTCGCGCCGCGCGCGTTCACGTCCGCGCTCATCGGGAAGTAAACCTTGCTGGTGATGACCACTTCGTCGCGGCAGGGGGCGATCAGCCGCCCCAGGATTTCCTCGGCGCGCCCGCCCTGATAGGTGTTGGCGCAATCGAAGAAATTGATGCCTGCCTCGCGGCAGCGGTGGAACATCGCGGCGGAGGTTTCTGCATCGGCGTCGCCGCCGAATGACATCGTCCCAAAGCACAGCGACGAAACCTGCACGCCCGTCTTCCCTAAGAATTTGTAGTCCATGGTTTCCTCCTAAAAAAATAGAGAGCAGTGAGCCGTGAGAAGAGAGTCGTCGCAATTTCTGCTCACAACTCACATTCTCATTTGCGGTGGTGTGTCGCAGGAACATGCCAACTCCCTGGTTGTGGTCGGTTTTAGTATACGCCGGTTCGGAGAAAGGCAAACTTTTGCCCGGGCCGTGAGCGGAGCTGATTGACAAAACTCCTTCCTGGCTTATACTATTTTTATTCGATTTCCAAAAGACGGCGAACGGGAGGAGTAGGTGCGTGTGGCCCGTTCCAGAGAGGCAGGTCAGTGGCTGAGAGCCTGCTACGGAAGCCAGCACCGAAGTCGCCCGGGAGTCGAACGGCTGAAAGTGTTGACGTGACACCTGTAAGCGGTTCCGGGTTCGCCCGTTACAGCGAGCGCCCTTAGTGGAGGGCGACTGAGCGCATCGGCTGTGGCCGGTGAAGCAGGGTGGTACCGCGGAGCGCCCCTTCCGTCCCTGGGATGGAGGGGGCGTATTGTTTTGAAGGAGGCACACGATGGCACTACCCAAACAGTATCACCCGCAGACGGCTGAACCTAAATGGGAAGCGTTCTGGCAGGAACACGGCGTCTATCACTTCGACCCGCACTCCGACGCGCCGGTGTATTCTATAGACACCCCGCCGCCGACCGTTTCGGGGCATTTGCACCTCGGCCACGTCTATTCCTATAGCCACACGGATTTCATGGCCCGTTTTTTCCGCATGAACGGCTACAACGTCTTCTATCCGATGGGTTTTGACGACAATGGCCTGCCTACTGAACGTCTGGTGGAAAAATGGGAGGGCATCCGCGTCGCCGAGGTGGGGCGCGAGGCCTTCATCGCCCGGTGCCTGGCCGTGAGTGAGCGCGCTGAGGCGGACTATCGCGCCCTGTGGCTGCGCCTCGGCCTTTCCATTGATTGGCGCTATTCCTATCGCACCATTGACGATCGTTCGCGGCGCGCGTCGCAGGCGTCGTTCCTGGATCTCTACCGCAAGGGG
The DNA here is from genome assembly GCA_018055515.1 of Anaerolineae bacterium. Classification (GTDB taxonomy): domain Bacteria; phylum Chloroflexota; class Anaerolineae; order B4-G1; family SLSP01; genus JAAZNO01. The sequence goes on along the minus strand of JAGPHL010000009.1, from coordinate 18,916 downwards.
CTGGTCTATCGCCAGGAAGCGCCCGCCATCTGGTGCCCGGAATGTCACACTTCCATCGCTCAGGCGGAGCTCAACGACCTCGAACGCGAGAGCACGTTTCACACGCTGGCCTTTGCGCTGGAAAACGGCGCGACGTTGGAGATCGCCACGACCCGCCCCGAATTGCTGCCGGCGTGTGTGGCGGTGTTCGTCCATCCCGACGACGGGCGCTTTGCCGCGCTCGTCGGGCAGCGGGCGCGCGTGCCGCTCTTCGGCCAATGGGTTCCCATCCTGGCCGATCCCGGCGCGGACCCGGAAAAGGGCACCGGCGCGGTGATGTGTTGCACCTTCGGCGATACGGCGGACGTCGCCTGGTGGAAGATGCATCGGCTGCCGCTGCGCGTCGTCCTTGATCGCGCCGGACGGCTGACCGGGCCTGCCGGCGAGTTCGCCGGGCTGCCGGCGCTCGAAGCTCGCGCGCGCATCGTGGAAGCGCTCCGTGCGGCGGGACTGCATCGGGGCGCGCGTTCCATCACGCAGACTGTCCGCGTGCACGAGCGCTGCGACACGCCGGTGGAGTATGTCGTGATGGAGCAGTGGTTCGCGCGGGTACTCGATTTCAAGGCCGAGCTGCTCGCGGCCGGCGCGCAGGTCAAATGGCATCCGCCGCACATGGAGGCCCGCTTCCGCGAGTGGGTGGAGGGCCTGGCGTGGGATTGGTGCCTCAGCCGTCAGCGCACCTTCGGCGTGACCTTCCCCGTGTGGTACTGCAACGCTTGCGGCGCGGTGATGGTGGCCGATGAGGACGAGCTGCCCGTGGATCCGACCACGCGCGGCCCGGCGCGTCCGTGCGCGTGCGGCGGGACCGCGTTCACGCCGGAGACGGACGTGATGGACACCTGGGCCACTTCCTCGCTCACGCCGCAGATTGTGGGGCAGCTGCTCGACGACCCTGCGCTGTACGCTCAAGTGTTCCCCTTCTCGCTGCGCCCGCAGGCGCACGAAATCATCCGCACCTGGGCCTTCTACACTATCGTCAAATCGTGGCATCACTTCCGGGCCATCCCCTGGCGGGATGCGGCCATCTCTGGATGGGGATTGGCCCCCGAGGGCGCGGGCAAAATCAGCAAGAGCCGCGGCGGCGGGCCGATGTCCCCGCAGGAGATGCTGGAGAATTTCGGCGCGGACGCCGTGCGTTATTGGACCTCGAGTGCAGGCTTTGGGCGCGACTCGGTGATTGATGTGCAGAAAATCGAGATGGGGGCGAAGCTGGTCACCAAGCTGTGGAATGTGGCGCGGTTTGCGGAGCGGTTCATCGCGCCTGATCCTGATCATGAAGCACCGGGCTGTTGTGTCACGTCGTCCCTTTCCCCTGCCGACCGCTGGATTCTGGCCGGCGCGCAGCGGCTTATCCGCCGGGCGACCGAGGCGTTCCTTGCCTACGATTACGCCGCCGCCAAACACGAAACGGATGCCTTCTTCTGGCGCGATTTTGCCGATAACTACCTGGAAATGGCGAAGCTCCGGCTCTACGCCGGCGACCCGGCGGCGCGAGGGACCCTTCACGCCGTGTTGCTCGTGTTGCTCAAACTCTTCGCGCCGTTTTTCCCGCACATCACGGAGGAGATTTATCAGGGCTTATTTGCAGCGGCGGAAGGGGCGCTCTCCATCCATCGTAGCGCGTGGCCCCGGCCTGACGCGCGCTTTGACGATGCGACGGCGTTGGTTGTCGGCGAGGCTCTCGTGGAGATAGCGACGGCGGTGCGGCGTTACAAGAGCGAGCGCGGCTTATCGCTCGGTGCAGAGCTGACGGAGCTGCGGATTACCGCAGATGCAGCGCTCGCGGCTCAACTCGCGGCGGCGGAAGAGGATCTGCGGAGTATCACGCGGGCAAAGGGCGTGGTAGTGGAAAAAGGTGACGCCCTGAGCGTGAGCCTGGCGTAAAAGCCGTGCCGCAGGAGTTTGAGCGTGCAGCGGCGTACATCCTGAATAACCCCATCCAGGCCGGGCCGGTAGCTGATTGGAACGTCTGGCCCTGGACATGAGTGGCGGAAGAATTGATGGAATGAGGTTGCGACAGGGGAGTGTGGTACAATAAAGCAGAGGGCACTAAAGGAGATCGCATGAAGACGAACGCGGCTTTGTCTTTTGATGAACCATATTTGAACATCATTGTTGGCCACATCACAACCTGCAAGGCTTATAAACCGGCTTTTGGGCAGGGGAAGCCGGTTTCGCTCGAGGCTTTTCAGCAACTCTACGGTACAGATCCATTCTACAGTTGGTTTGGCTTGAATGATCCTCTCGTGTATGCTGCGCATCGGGCCGCAGGCGGGATCACCTCGGTCTATCGCCAGATTGGACTGGGTAGCGAGGTATTGTTTCGGCAGATCTTGCAAGATCAGCTGGGGTTGACGACAGCGCAAATCGCGTGGTCCTATATGAGCATGAGCGAGGGGCGCAGTCGTCGCTTATCTCTTGATGCGCGCGTTAATTTAGATGACATCCAGGATAATGCAAAGCGCCATGGCATTGCTTCATGGCTTCGGGAAGCTGCTCGACGACTTGATGTTGCGCCCGAAATCGCGGCAGTGCTCAAGGGTGCCGTATTTGAGGTACGTCAGGGCTATAAAAGTAAGGATTCCAAGCGTCAAAATGCCGATTTGATGAACGCGGCGACCGCTTATTCGCAAGGGTATCTCCCTGTTTTGTTGGTGCTTTCCACGCAAATTGATAGTGACATCGTGGAGCGTTATACTCATGCCAAATGGTTGATTCTCCATGGAGATTTGACAACATCGCCATATCTTTCAACCTATGCCTTTGTCGAACAGATCGTGGGTTATGATTGGGCTGGATTCTTCCGTCGCAATGCGAAGGCATTGCAGACAATAATTGCAGATATTCTCAAGGCTTTGTTGGAGCCGGAAAATCAAGATGGGTGAGCAACGCGCGGAGTTGACGTTCAAATACAACTTGAAGGCAGGCCGTCACGGATGGCTACGTTTGACGCCGGCTTACTCAATCAGACTGGTCGAGCAAATTCTCGATCAGCACCCTGACATCCGGTATGTACTTGATCCGTTTTCGGGCAGTGGTACGACGGGCTTGGTGTGCGCAGAGCGCGGTGTGAGCTGTGACTTGTTGGACATTAACCCATTTCTGGTCTGGCTGGCGCGAGTCAAGACGGCGCGCTATGCGCCGGAGGCGCTGCATGAAGCGCGCGTTGCTGCCGTTGAGATTGCCGGCCGCGCTTCCGAGCCTTATGACGGAAAGCTCTGGACGCCGCCGATTCACAACATCACGCGCTGGTGGGATGAAGAACGGCTGATGACGTTGGCCCAGCTCTATCATGCGCTGCATGAGGTACTCCCTGACCCGGCGCCGGCCAAGGACTTGCTGTTGGTGGCGTTCTGCAATACGCTCATCGCCTGGTCGAATGCTGCCTTTGATCATCAATCCATGTCATTCAAAAACGGATACAGCGGGCAGTTGGGCCTTTTTGATGACCGCCAGCGGATGCTGGAGCATTTCGTCAGCACGGCGGTACGACTTGCTAAGACTGCCGCGACGCCGCTCGCCGGGCAGGTCCGCGTGATGCAAGCCGACTCACGCACGATTTCTACGGACGCACAGTATGATGGCGTCATTACCTCGCCACCTTATCCAAACCGAATGAGTTACATCCGTGAGTTGCGCCCTTACATGTACTGGTTGGGTTACTTGAGTGATGGACGGGAGGCCGGTGAGCTGGATTGGCAGGCCATTGGTGGTACCTGGGGCATCGCCACCAGCCGGTTGCAAACATGGCAGCCGGACGGAGCAAAAATTCCCTATCCTGAGTTCTCTGCGCTCATCGCCGCCATCGAGCAACAGAGCCCTGTGTTGGCGAATTATGTGCATCGCTACTTCGAGGATATGGCGCAACATTTACAGGGCGTGTACAAGGCTCTTGCGCCGGGCGGCAAAGTATTCTACATCGTGGGGAACTCCAGATTTTACGAGACGCTCATTCCCGTGGAGCAGATTTACGCTGCCATGCTCGAAGCGACGGGTTTCGCAGACGTTGAGGTGCAATGCCTCCGCAAGCGCAACTCAAAAAAGGAGCTGTTTGAATTTCAGGTTAGTGCAGAAAAGTAAACTTTGGAGGATGAGCGGTTATGGAAACATTACCCAGCATCTTTGATTTTCTTGGTGGGCAGTCTGTTGCGTGGGAATTCCCAAGTCAACTGGATATCCTGCTAGATTATCTTGGTTGGTCTCTGTCAATTATGGAGGATTTGCTAGAGCATAATGAGCATAAAGTTCTAAAAGAATATGATGAACAAGAAGAACCTGATGTAAAACAATATCTGGAAGAGGGCGTTTTTATCGCAGAACACCTCTTCCCTAATCTATTGAGACGATCTTTCTTTTTAACTATTTATTCATTGCTTGAGGATAGCTTAAGAAAAAGGTGCCTTTGTGTAGAAAGAGAAAAGGCGCCTCCAGTTTTGTTAGAAGATATAGCTGGAAGCGGGTATATAGATCAATATCGAAAGTATCTTGAAAAGTTAGGGGGCATTGATGTCCAAGGGATAAGTGAGTGGAAAAACTTTTCTCTTTATGCCCAGTTGCGCAATCTGATCGCACATAATCAAGGATTTCTAAACCCTAAAAACATAAATCTTATGCGGTTCATTGAGGGTAATTCCTATTTGGATACCTTCTACTCTGACACTGATGGAGAGCCTGAGATTATCTTCAGAAAAGGTTTTTGCGAAGAAGTTCTTGCTGCCATCAAGCGGTTTTTCCAGGCTCTTGATGCACAATTGCCAGCAGAATGTCAAAACCTTGAACAACATTTTGGATATCGTCCCTAAACGTAATGGGAAATTTCTGACTACAAGACTACCTGACTAATTGACTATTTTTTAGGAGCACTCAATGACCGACCTGTCCAAAACCTACAACCCGAAAGAACACGAAGCCCGTCTCTATGCCTGGTGGGAATCCCAAGGCTATTTCAAGCCGCGCCCCTCGGACGGCCCGCGCTTCTGCATCACCATGCCGCCCCCCAACGTGACCGGCATCCTGCATCTCGGCCACGCGATGACCGCCGCGCTGGAGGATTTGATGACGCGCTACTACCGGATGCGCGGCTATGAGACCCTCTATCTCCCCGGCACGGATCACGCCGGCATCGCCACCCAAAATGTCGTGGAGCGCGAACTCGCCAAAGAGGGGCTGACCCGCCACGATCTGGGCCGCGCCGCGTTCATCGAGAAGGCGTGGGAGTGGAAAGAGAAGATGCACGCCCGTATCACCGATCAGCACCGACAGCTCGGCGTCTCCTGCGATTGGGAGCGTGAGCGCTTCACCCTCGATGCGGCCCTGAGCCGCGCCGTGCGCATGGCTTTCGTCACCCTCTACGAGCGTGGCCTCATCTACCGCGGGCCGTATATGGTGAACTGGTGCCCGCGCTGCGAGTCCGCCATCTCCGACCTGGAAGTCGAGCCGCAGGAGCACGCCAGTCACCTGTGGTACGTTCGCTATCCCGTCCGCAACGCCGATTGGGACGGTCCCCGCGCCCCATGGGGCAGCGGACGCTGGGCCGAGGGCGCGACCGACTTCATTATGATGGCGACCACGCGCCCGGAGACGATTCTGGGCGATAGCGGGGTCGCCGTGCACCCCACCGATGCGCGTTGGGCGCGATTGGTGGGCCAGGTCGCCGTGTTGCCTGTGCTCGGGCGCGAGATTCCCATCGTGGCGGACGAGGCTGTGCTGCCGGAGTTCGGCACCGGCGCGGTGAAAGTCACGCCCGCGCACGATCCCACCGATTACGAGATTGGCCTGCGCCATAACCTCGCGCAAATTGACGTGATGACACCCACCGGCCTGATGAACGCGGCCGCCGGTCCCTATGCGGGACTGGAGCGCTACGAGTGTCGGCGGGCCATCGTCGCCGACTTTGAGAAGGAAGGGCTGCTGGTCAAAGTGGAGCCGTATCAGCACACGGTGGGTCACTGTCAGCGGTGCGACACCATCATCGAGCCGCGCATCAGCACCCAATGGTTCGTCCGCACCCGGCCGCTCGCGGCGCAGGCGATGGAGGTCGTGCGCAACGGGACGATGCGCATCATCCCCGACCACTTTGAGAAGGTGTGGTTCCATTGGATGGAGAACATCCGCGACTGGTGCATCAGCCGGCAGCTGTGGTGGGGTCATCGCATCCCCGTCTGGTACTGCGACGATTGCGGCCAGCAGTGGAGCGCGCTGGAAGATCCGACCCGCTGTCCCACATGCGGCAGCAGCGCCATCCGTCAGGACGAGGACGTGCTCGACACGTGGTTCTCTTCCGGGCTGTGGCCCTTCTCCACGTTGGGCTGGCCCGATGGGGACGCGCCGGATTTGCAGCGTTTCTTCCCCAACGACGTGCGTGAGACCGGCTATGACATCCTCTTCTTCTGGGTAGCGCGCGAGACGATGCTCTCGCTGGCGCTGCTGGGCCAGGCGCCTTACGCCACCGTATACTTGCACGGCCTTATCCGCAACGAGCGCGGCGAGAAAATCAGCAAATCCATGCCCGATGCGTGGAAATACGACCCGCTTTACATCATTGACGAGTACGGGACCGATGCGCTGCGCTACACGTTGGTGACCTCCTCCACGCCCGGCAACGACATGAACCTGGACATGCGCCGCATCGAGGGGGCGCGCAATTTCGCCAACAAACTCTGGCAGGCGGGGCGCTTCATCCTGAATAACCTGGAGAAGGCCGAGCCGCGCCTTGGCGAGTTGCTGCTGGAAGATCGCTGGATCCTCAGCCGCCTGCAGCGGCTCACCGGCGAGGTGACGGAGCTGCTGGAGACCTTCCAGTATGGCGAGGCCGGCCGGCGCGTGCGGGATTTCCTGTGGGACGAGTTCTGCGACTGGTACATCGAGGCGACGAAGGTTCGGCTGTACGATGACGCCGCCGACAAAGGCACGCCGCTCGCGGTGCTGCTCGCCGTGCTGGAACAATCCCTGCGGTTGCTGCACCCGTTTATGCCGTTCGTCACCGAAGCGCTGTGGCAGGCGCTGCCCGCCTCGGCGAAATCCGGGGAGGCTTTGATCATCGCCGCGTGGCCCGAGGCCGACGCGACCCGCCTGGACGACGTCGCCGAGGCGCAGATGGGTGTGTTGATGGAGCTCGTGCGCGGCATCCGCAACGTGCGTGCGGAGTACAACGTGGAACCGGGCAAGCGCATTCCGGCGCTTATCGTCGCGGGCGAGCTCGCCCCGGCGCTGGAAGCGCGCCGTCCGGTGCTGGAGCTCCTGGCGCGGCTGGATCCGGCCACGTTGACCCTCGCCGTGCAGGCTGAACCGCCGGCCCAGGCCGCCTCGGTGGTGGTGGGCGATGCGGCGGCCTATCTGCCGCTTGCCGGACTGGTGGATCTCGACGCGGAGCGCGCCCGGCTGCAGAAGGCGCTGGCCCAGCTGGAAGGCCACATCCAGGGCCACCGGGCCAAACTCGCCGGGCCGTTTGCGGAGAAGGCGCCCGCCGACGTCGTCGCTGCCGCGCGTCAACGCCTGGCGGAGATGGAGGCCGAAGCGGCGCAACTGCGTGAACAGCTGGGGCGATTGGGATAACGGGTGAAGGGTGGTGGTTCCAATTCCATCCCCCATTACTCATTACCCATTACTCATTACCCATTACCCATTACCCATTACCCATCACATTACTTGCATTGAAGGGCGAACTATCATGTCACCCAATAAACGACAACAAAAACTGGAACGCAAGGCCGCTAAACGCAAAAAGCAGAAAGCGCAGCAGCGCAGTCGGCCTGTGATGGGGCGCAAGGCGCAGTTGCGCCTGGCGGCGACGTGGCCGGTGATGGAATGCTGGGTCAATCGGGACTGGCGAGATCCGATGCAACTCAATCAGGTTGTGCTCGCGCGGCGCGACCCGATTACCGGCATGGTGGCGCTTGCCAGTTACCTGGTGGACCGCGCCTGTCTGGGGGTCAAGAACGCCCTGATCGCCACCTTCCCCACGGCGCAGGAGTACCGGGAGCGGTTTTTGCGAGGCGTTCAGGAGCGCCAGGACATGATCCAGGTGGATGTGAACCTCGCGGCCGCCATTATCAAAGCCGGATTGGATTACGCCGCGAGCCTCAAGTTCCAGCCGCACCGCGATTATGCCGAAGCCGCCATCTTGTTGGGAGACGCCGACCCTGCCGCTGTCACTGAGGAGATCCCTGTAGGCGGTTTAGAGGGCAAGCCTTTCTTTGTCGCCGGACCGTATGACAACCCCACAAAAATCATCGCGCATCTGGAGCGGCTCCTTGGGCCGGAGGGCTATTACTTCATGGCGCCATTTGATCCTGCGACCGGCATGTTCCTGAAACCTGAAGAGGGAGAGGACTGGCTGGAGATGGAGATCGAGGACGAGGATGAGGACGAGGACGAGTAAATCCCCATGCGCTGGTGGCTGACGCTCATCCTGTTGGGGCTGATGGCGGGCTGCACTGCGCCGCAGCTGGAGCCCGCTCTCACCCCCACGCCGCCGACCGCCACGCTTCCCCCGACAGCGACAGCGACGTCCACACTCATCCCCACTTCCACGGCCACCGCGACCTCCACGCCGACGCCCACAGCAACGGCGACGCCTTCCCCCACGCCGACGCCTGATCCCTACGCCGGTCTGACGATCGCGGATCTGGCGGCGCGGTCCTACGGCGGCGGCGTGATCACGGTTGAGGACACGCTCGCGGTCACCTCGGCCTTTACGCGCAGCTTGATCACCTATCCCAGCGACGGGCTGACGATCTACGGCTTCATCAATGTGCCGCGTGGCGCGGGGCCCTTCCCAGTGGTGTTGGTCCTTCACGGCTACATCGCGCCGGAGGTCTACACCACGGTGGCCTACACGACCCGGTATGCGGATGCCCTGGCGCGCGCGGGATACATTGCCATTCACCCCAATTTGCGCAATTTTCCCCCATCGGATACCGGCCCCGATCCCTTCCGGGTGGGCATTGCCGTGGATACGCTCAATCTGTTGGCGCTCGTGCGGGAGACGGCGGGACAGCCCGGATTGCTGGCGCGGGCGGACGGCGCGCGCGTGGGTATTTGGGGGCACAGCATGGGAGGCGGCGCGGCGATTCGCGTCATCACGGTAGATCCGGGAATCCGCGCGGCCGTGCTCTACGGCTCGATGAGCGCCGACGAGAGGCTCAATTATGAACGGGTCCGCTACTGGTCAGGCGGAACGCGCGGCGAGGAAGAGCTCGCCGTCTCGGAGGCCGATCTGGAACGGATTGCGCCGCTCTTTCACCTGGAGCGCATCCAGGCCGCGGTGAGCATCCATCACAGCGACGCTGACACGACCGTCCCACTGGAATGGTCGCTGGATCTGTGCGCGCGGTTGCAGGCGTTGGGCAAGACCGTGGAGTGCTTCACCTACAGCGGCCTGCCCCACACTTTCCGCGGGGAGGGGGACGCGCTCTTCATGGAGCGCACCCTCGCTTTCTTCGACCGTTATTTGAAGTGACGCGAGGTGTGTCGGGGCGCCATGGCCGCTCGCGACGTTCAGCCTGACGTCAGCTCGCCGCGCAGGTCGCTCTGCATCAGGCGCCGGAGCGTGGGGAGGGGGTATTCCTGGCTGAAGAGATAGAAGAGCTTCGCCAACGCTGCCTCAACGGTCATGTCGTAGCCGCTGAGCACGCCCGCTTCCGCCAGCGCCGAGCCGGTGGCGTAGCCGTGGAGGTTCACGCTGCCCTTGAGGCATTGGGTGCAGTCCACGATGACCATACCGCGCCGTGTCGCTTCGCGTAGCGAGTCCATGAAGGCCGGGTCGTTCGTCGGCCCGTTGCCGACCCCGTAGGCTTTCAGCACCAGTCCTTGTAGCGGCGCTTCCAGCACCGTCTGGAAGTACTCCGTGGGCATGCCGGGGAACAGGTGCAGGACGCCGATGCGCGCCGGTTGGATGGGGCGCACTTCGAGAGTGTCGGGCATGGAGGGGAGCGGACGGATGGCCTTCCAGTTGATTGTGATTTCGATGCCGACGGTGCCCAGCGGGGGGTAATTGGGCGAGGCGAAGGCGTCGAAGCCCACGGCGTTGATTTTGCTCGCGCGACAGCCTCGCAGCAGCACGTCCCCAAAATAGAGGCAGACTTCGGGGATGGGGTAGTTGGCCGCGAGCAGCAGCGCGGTGATGAGATTTTCGCGGGCGTCGTTGCGCACTTCATAGAGCGGGATCTGCGAGCCGGTGAGGATGACGGGTTTGCGCAATCCCTGCAGCATGAACGCCAGTGCCGAGGCCGTGTACGCCATCGTATCCGTCCCGTGCAGCACGATGAACCCGTCGTAGTCCTCGTCATGCGCGGCGATGTCCTGAGCGATGTACTGCCATTCTGCCGGCGTGATGTTGGAAGAATCCAGCAGCGGCGTGTACTCGTGGATGTCGTATTCGGGCACGAGGGGGGAACGCAACTCTGGCAGCGCTGCCAGCTGCGCCTCCAGGAAGCCGGGAGCGGGGGCATATCCGCTCGAAGTCCCCTGCATACCCATGGTCCCCCCGGTGTAGGCGATGTAAATGCGCTTTTTCATGACCTGATCTCCCAGCGTTGAATTCAGCACGTCATGGTTCAACCATTATACTCAGGATCCCTGGGTGGGATAGACGCCCCAGGCGGGGATGAAAACGCTGGCGGGGCGCGATCGCAACTTTTGGTCTTTCGGAGGCGTACTATAATTGTGTGCGTGGGGGAAGTCTGCCTTGTGGGAGGTAGAAATGCGGAAAACGCTCAGTGTGATGGTGGCCGTCTTGATCCTGTTGTCGCTTGGCTGCGCCTCGGCCAGCGTGAATCTTGGGGTGGAGCGCGCTCAGGTCGGCGAGCTGCAGCGCGAGACGCAGACAGTGGAGCTGTCGCGTGTGGCAGATTTGGGCGACGGTCAGGAGCTCCGCGTTGAGATCATGATGGGCGCCGGCGACCTCACGGTTGAGGGCGACGCTGACGAATTGCTCGAAGCGGAGTTTGCTTATAATATTGTGGACTGGAAGCCTCAAGTTGAATTGTTGAATGACCGCCTGAGCATCAGGCAACCCCCTTCCCGCCATGTCCCTTTTAATGAAAGCGTCCGTTACGAATGGAATTTGAACTTTAATGCGACGGTGCCTTTGTTATTTCGTGCAGACATCGGCGCCGGCAGCGGCGTCCTCAATCTGGGCAGTTTGAACGTCCGCACCGTGGATCTCAAACTGGGCGCGGGCGATATGGAGGTGGATTTGACCGACAACCGCACGCTTGAGCGTCTTGACGCAAATCTGGGCGCCGGCACGTGTACGCTGGATCTGCGCGGCGAGTGGGGAAAGACCGTGGACGTGAACGTGAGCGGCGGCATTGGGGACACGACAATCTACTTGCCGGAAAACATGGGCGTGCGAGTGCGAATAGACAAGGGACTGGGCAGCGTGGAGACCCGTGGGCTGCACCGCGAGGGCAATGATTTCGTGAACGACCTCTACGGCAAATCCGAAGCGACTCTCTACCTCAACATTCAGGCCGGCATTGGTCAGATTACCCTGATGGGGGCCGAGTAAGTAACCTCTGGCTTGTGGACGAGGCGCGATCATCATCGCGCCTCGTTTGCCTTCCTCTACGGCTTGTGATATGATGAGACTCCAGGAGCGATTGCCCGGTTGGCGCTCAAGGGTGAGCTCCCTGACAGGGGCGGTCGTCACATCATGCCGCCCCGTCGCATCCGGCCGCTGGAGGTTGCCCATGGTGAAATTTTCGTTGCGTGTACGTTTCCTCTCGCTGATGTTGCTCCTGGCAACGTTGACGAATGCCTGCAGCACTTTGCCCCTGGCAGTGTCACCCTCTCAGGCCACCTCTTCGCCCACGCCGGCCCCGACACAGGCCCCCGTGATTCCGGAAACGCCCCCTGCGATTGTGGCCTTTCAACCGTTGCCGGGGCAGGAAGTCGCTCCCGACGCGGCGCTCATCGAGCTGCGTTTCGATCGTCCCATGGATCGTGCGGCCGTCGAGGCCGCTCTGCGGGTGACGCCCGAGGTCGCCGGCGAGGTGAGCTGGCCTGACGCGCGCACGTTGCAGTTCCGGCCGCGGGGGTTGGCGCTGGAGACGCGCTACCGCGTCGCGCTGGACACGACCGCGCGGTCAGCCGAGGGCCTGGCGTTGGGGCAGCCGCTCGCCTTTGCATTCTCGACCCTTGGACCGCTCCAGGTCACCGCTCTCAGCCCCGCGCCCGATGCCGTGGATTTGCGCGGCGATGCCCCCCTCGTTATCACCTTCAACCGCGCCCTCGTGCCGGTGCACTGTACGGGCCAGGTTGCCGGGGAGGCGGCCACATGTCCCACCTTGCCGTTGGAGATCACCCCCACGCTGAGCGGCAGCGGCGTGTGGATCAACACCTCGGTGTATCAGTTCACGCCGCTGCCGGGGTGGGACGCCGGCGAGCGTTACGTCGTCAACCTGGCCGCGGGTGTCACGAGCGTGGAGGGCGCCGCCCTTGCGGAGCCGGTGAGCTGGGCCTTTGCTACGGCTGCGCCGCGCGTGCTGGCCGTCTTCCCCGCCGAAGAGAGTCTCGATCAGCCGTTGGAGACGGCCGTGCGGGTGGACTTCAACACGCCGATGGACCCCGTGGCGACGGCGAGCGCGTTTTCCATGGCCGCCGTCAACGGGGAGCCGGTGCCCGGCGCGCTGACGTGGGAAGATGACGGCGCGCGGCTCGTCTTCACGCCCACGCAAGCCCTCGCGCTGGAAACGCGCTACACGGTGAAAGTGAGCGAGCAGGCCAGATCTCGCACGGGGGCGCCCCTCGAAACGGCGTGGGCATGGAAGTTCACGACGCTGCCTTATCCGGCCCCGGTGGCCATCACGCCGGGGGATGGGGCGCGCAATGTGGAACTCTACGAATCCGTGCGCCTCAGCTTCCGCGGCGCGATCAGCGAGCCGACGTTGTTGCCCCGGCTCATTATCACCCCGGCGGTTGCCCCTGAAGACCGCTATACCTATTGGGATGGCAGCGTTTTGCATGTGTCATGGCTCAAAGCGCCGCGGACGCGCTATTGCGTGCAGCTGCGCCCCGGCGTGCTGGATCGTTACGGGAACGCGAGCACGGCGGAGCTGCGTTCTTGCTTCACCACGGGGGATGAAAGGCCCTTCTTCTCCCCCGCCACGACGCTTGAGGCCGTCACGTTGGATGCGGTGCTGGAGCCGACGCTCTACTTTCTAGTACGCAACATTTCCAAAGCAGATTTTCGCTTGAGCGAGCTCTCCGAGCGCGGCTTCATTGCCCATGACGCCGGCGATGGAACCAGGGTGCGCAGCTGGTCGGAGACCTATCGCAATCCGCCGAATGCCGTTTCCGTGGCGCCGGTCACGCTCACGTCGCGGGGTGCGCCGCTGCCGACGGGCTTTTATCGCCTGAGCTGGGAGGTCGCCAATAACAGCATGTGGCGCACCGAGATCCCCTTTGCCGTAGTGGATCGGCATGTGATGCTCAAGCTCGCTTCCGAGGAAGCGCTGGTCTGGGTGACCGATCTTCGCAGCGGCGAGCCGACGGCGTCCGTGGAGGTGCGCTTGCTCGACGCCGAGGCGACGCTGCTGGGCGCCGGCGTCACGGACGCGGACGGCCTGGCGCGGATTCGCATCAACCCGCTGGAGAATCTGTGGGAGGATGTGACCGCCGTCGTCGGCGCGCCGGGCGCTCCCGGATTCGGCCTGAGCATGAGTCACTGGGATCAGGGCGCCAGCCCCTGGAATTTCGACATTTCCACCTCGTACAGCGACTTCAACCCCTATCGGCTGTACCTCTACTCCGACCGTCCGATTTACCGCCCCGGTCAAACGGTGTTCGTCCGCGGCGTGCTGCGCGAGGAGCAGGACGTGCGCTACACCCTCCCCGACACGGAGCGCAGGGTGGCTCTGGCTTTGCGGGATCCCGACGGGCAGACAGTCCTCACGACGACGGCGCGGCTTTCGGAGTGGGGCACGTTCGACGCGGCGTTTGCCCTTTCCGCCGTCGCGCGGGTAGGCGGTTATAGTGTGCAGGCGACCTTGCCCGACGCGGCCCCCGGCCCTTATGGTCCCTGGACGTGGGAACTTCCGTTGACGCTGGCAGCGTACCGCAAGCCGGAGTTTGAGGTGACGGTCCTGCCGGAACGCGAGAACATCCTGCAAGGGGAGACGGCGCGCGCCCTGGTCGAGGCGAGCTACTTCTTCGGCGGGCCGGTCGCCAATGCCCGTCTGCACTGGGAAGTGCGCGCCGAGCAGGCCCATTTCACCCCCGCGATCGCCGGCCGCTGGTCGTGGGGGCCGGGCGCGAACTATGCCTTCTGGGGACCTGTCGCTTCGGGCGAGGCGACGACGGACGCGCAGGGGCGCTGGCTGTTGGAATTGCCCGCAGAACTGCCTCTGGCGGAAGGTCAGCAGGAGCCTGTTGCCCAACGGTGGACGGTGGAAGCGACAGTGGTGGATGCCAGTGGGTTCCCGGTCTCCGGGCGCGACTCGTTCACCGTACACACGGCACGCTTTTACCTGGGATTGCAACCGCGCACGTGGGTGATGTCCCCCGGCGCCCCCTCGACGGTGGATTTGCTGGCGCTGGATTGGGAGGGCGCGCCTGTGGCGGAGCAATCGGTCACGGCGACGCTGGCGCGCCGGACGTGGGTCGCGCGCCCGGCGACACGCGCCGACATGGACGTCACCTGGGGGTACACCGACACGGTGATCGCGACTTTCAATGTCACGACGGGCGCCGACGGCGCGGCGGAGATCGTGGTGACGGCGCCCAAGGGGGGGGCGTATGTGCTGATCGCCGAAGCGCACGACACCGAGCGCCACACGGTGCGGAGCGAGACCTATCTCTGGGTCAGTGGTCCCGAGGGCGCAGCGTGGCAAGCGCCCGAGGGCCGGGTCACGCCGGTCGCCGATGCGCGCGCATATCGCCCTGGCGATAGCGCCACTATTTTTCTGCCCACGCCGTTCCAGGGGCCGTTCCAGGTGTTGATGACCGTGGAGCGGGGTGGTATCCTGGAGGTGCAACACTTCGTGGCGCAGGAAGCCAATCCCGTGATCACGCTGCCCATCGTGGAGCGCTTTGCGCCGAACGTTTACGTCTCCTTTGTCGTGATCAAAGCGGCGCCGGAGGGAGGCTCCTCGGACGTGCGGGTGGGCTGGGTGGAACTGCGGGTCGCGCCGACGGCGCAGACGCTGACGGTGGAGTTGACTTCCCCGCAGGCGCCGCCTTATACGCCGGGCGCGACGGTGCCCCTGACGGTGCGCACGCTCGACGCGGCTGGTCACGGCGTGGATGCGGATGTGGGACTCGCCGTCGTGGACAAGGCCGTCCTCGCCCTGACGGCGGCCAACGCGCCCTCGATCCTCGAAGGCTTCTACGGCGAGCGCGGTTTGAGCGTCCGCACCGACGATTCGCTGCTCACGTTGTACAGCCGCCTGGCGAGAAGCCTCGCGGAGGTCGCCGCCGATGCCGGACATCTGATCGCGCAGCTTTCCGCGGGCGGTCGGGGCGGCGGCGGGGACGGCGCTCTGGCGTCGGTGGAAGTGCGCCAGGAGTTCCCGGATACGGCACTGTGGAAGGCGCAGTTGCGGACGGGGCCGACCGGTGAGACTCAGATTGCGGTGCCGCTGCCGGATTCGCTCACGACCTGGGTAGTGGACGCGCGGGCGGTCACTGCGGATACCCGCGTGGGACAGGCGCAGCTCGAATGGGTGGTCGCCAAACCCCTGTTCGTGCGCCCCGTCACGCCCCGGTTCTTCATCGCGGGGGATCGGCTGGAGGTGGCGGCGATCGTGTCCAACGCCACCGGACAGCCGCTCACGGCGGAGGTGCGTCTCACCGCGAGCGGCGCGGTGACCGTGGAGACCGAGGCTTCGCAGCAGGTCGAGGTGCCGGCGGGTGGACAGGTGCGCGTCGCGTGGGGCGTCTCGGCCTCGCAGGACGGGGACGCCGCACTGTTGATCTTCTCTGTGGAGGGCGGCGGCTACCGTGACAGCGCTCTCCCTCCCATGGGGCAGGCGCCTGACGGCGCGCTGCCGGTGTATCGCTACACGTCGCCCGATGTCTTCGGCGTCTCCGGCGTGTTGGACGCGGCCGGCAGTCGCATGGAAGCCATCGTCGTCCCCCAAAACGCCGGCGTTGGGACGAACCTGCAAGTGCAGCTGGAGCCGTCGCTGGCGGCGAGCCTGGCGGGCGGCCTCACCTACCTGGAAACGTCGCGCTACGAATCCACGGAGATGTTGGTCAGCCGTTTCTTGCTCAACGTGCTCACCTACCGCGCGCTGCGCGACGCGGAAATCGCGGCGCCGGACCTGGAGAGCAAGCTGCAGACCCTGGTGCCGGACGCGCTGGATCGGCTGTACGGGCGGCAGCTGGCGGAGGGCGGATGGAGCTGGGGCGCGAACTCGCCTGCGGACCTGCAACTTTCGGCCTACGTGGCCATGGGGCTGTGGGAGGCGCAGCAGGCGGGATTCACCGTGCGGACGGAGGCGCTCGCGACGACGCTGGATTATCTGGAGCAGGTGATTCTCGAAGAGTCGCTGCGCGTGCCCCGGACCTGGACGCCCAATCACGCCCTGGCGGCGTATGTTCTGGCGCTGACGGGGCGTTTGCGTCCCGGCGGGGCAGGGGAGGCCCTCTACAAGGCGCGCGAACAGCTGGGGGTGACGGGAAAGGCGTACCTGGCGTTGGCGCTGGGGCAGATCGCGCCGGGCGACGCCAAAGTGACGACGCTGCTGGAGGACTTGCGCGGCGCGGCGGCGCGGTCGGCGACCGGTGTGCGGTGGGAGGACCAGGATTCGCGCTACTGGGTGACCGACGTCCGGGCGACGGCGGTGGCGTTGACGGCGTTGGTGCGGCTCGCGCCGGAGGATCCGTTGATCCCGGAGGCGGTGCGCTGGCTGTTGGTGGCGCGGCGCGGCGACCGCTGGGCGACGACCCAGGAGACTGCCTGGGCGTTGCTGGCGTTGACCGATTACCTGACGCTCAGCGGCGAGCTGCGCGCTGATTATGAGTGGGGTGTGGCATTTAACGGCGTGGCGTTTGGCAGCGGCCGGGTGACGGGCGACACGCTCCGACAAACGCAGGTCTGGCGCTTCCCGCTCGGCGCGGACGCGAGCACGAGCCTGCTCCCGGGACAGGTGAACGCCCTCGAGATCGCGCGGGGAGAGGGCCAGGGACGTCTGAGCTATACCGGCCACCTCGCCCTGGATTTGCCCGTGATGGAGCTCGCGGCAGATAGCCGGGGGCTCACCGTCCAGCGCGACTATTGCCTGGTGACCGACCCGGCGGTTCCGGCGGGGGAACAGCCCTGTACGCCGGCGACGACGCTGCGCGTTGGCGATCTCATGGAGGTGCGGCTGACGGTGATCACGCCCAACACGCGCTATTTCCTCACGCTGGAGGATTTCTACCCGGCGGGATTGGAAGCGGTGAACCCGGAGCTGCTCACCGAGCAGCAGGCGCAGGACGTTCCCGGCTATGAGGGAGCAACGCGCCGCGACGGCTGGGGCTGGAGTCCCTTCGACAGCACCGAGCTGCGCGATGAGCGGGCGGTCTTCTTCAGCCAGGCCCTGCCGGCGGGCACCCATCAGGTCACTTACCGGCTGCGGGCGGTGCTGGCGGGCGAATTCCGGGTGTTGCCGGCCACAGCGTATGAGACCTACTTCCCGGAGGTCTGGGGACGCACGGCCGGCGCGTCGCTGACGGTGCGACCCTGAGGTGAAGGGAGGAGCGTGGCCGCGTTACTGGCGCGCATGATGGCGTACATCGCTTCTCGTCCCCAGGAAGTGACGACGGCGATCCTGCAGCATCTGCGCTACGTTGCGGTGGCGTTGGGAGCGGGGATGGCACTGTGCATTCCGCTGGGGGTGTGGACCTCTCACGCGCCCTGGCGCCGGGCGGCGCAGTCTGTTCTCAATGTCTTCAGCAGCATCCGGGTGATCCCCAGTCTCGCCATCCTCTTTCTGGCGTTGCCCTACTTTGGGCTGTCCTTTACGTCCGCGGCGATCGCGCTAACGATTCTCGCGCTGCCGCCGATTCTGGTGAATACCGACGCCGCCTTCCGCGCGATAGACGCCGCCATTCTTGAGGCGGCGCGGGGGATGGGGATGACCCCGCGCCAGACGTTGCTGCGCGTTGAACTGCCGCTGGCGCTGCCGGTGATTCTGGCGGGCATCCGCACGGCGACGGTCGAAGTGATTGCGAGCGCGACGCTGGCGGCTTTCATCGGCGGCGGTGGATTGGGATTGTACATCACGCGGGGCTTTGCGTTGTACGACAATGCCATCTTGCTCACGGGTGCTATCCCCGTGGCTTTGCTGGCGTTGCTGGCGGAGCTCGTGTTCAGCGCCTTGCAGCGGTGGGTGGCGCCGCCTGAACTGCGGGGCCAACGGCTCCAGCGCCAGCCGCCGGACAGCGAAATCTGTCATGTATGAGCCGATATTTTGCAGGAGAATGTGAGGGCTGAGTCGTGAGTCGTGAGATGAGACGGCGACAGCTTACCGGTTTGGCTGGGGATGGAATCCCCAGCCTGACACGAGCCAAACGCGCTGAAGCGCGTTGTTGGGAAAGCTCGCTTCAGCGAACTTGACCTGTCAGACCCGGAATTCATTCCGGGGCGGCCTGAGAGCGGCCTGAAGTTTGCGTTACATTTGCCACGCAAGTGATTTTTTTCGCTTTTTCGCTGACGGCTGACTCGCTGATCTCTATTTTCGAAGGAGGTAACTCATGAAGCGGTGGATAGCTGTGATGTGTGGTATGTTGGCGTTGTCCCTGCTGGCCGGATGCGGCGGGGGCGCGAAAGCGAAAGTCGTCGTCGGCTCCAAAGATTTCACGGAGCAATACATCGTGGCGGAAATGTACGCGCTGTTGTTGGAGGACGCCGGCCTCACCGTCGAGCGGAAATTCGGCCTGGCGGGGACGC
>JAGPHL010000164.1:2563-5891 GCA_018055515.1 Anaerolineae bacterium | reverse complement strand
CGCGATTGCAGCAGGAAGGCCTGATTCCACATCCTGCGGAGCCGGAGAGGACTGCCCGGTAACGACAAGACGTTCCGATCCACAAAAGGCGCAGATTCCACCGATTTCCTCGGAGCCTCTGCGCCCGGCTGCAAAATCTGTGAGGGATTTCGGATCGCGCTAAGGAGCGCGCGCGGCGCGTTGTCGCGCCGCCTCGAAGAGCAACACCGCCGCGGACAGCGCCGCGTTGAGGGATTCCACCCCCTCGGCCATCGGAATCGTCACCCGATGCGCGCCTGCCAGCGCCCGGGCCTCGTCGCCCGCCCCCTCTGCTTCCCCGCCAATGATCAACCCACCGGCAGCGGGCCAGTCCACCTGCGCGTAGGGCGTCGCCGTCGGATCCGCTTCCGCAAGCCACACCGGCCCCTCGAGCGTCTGACGCACCTGCTCCCAGTCAGCACGCCGCACAGGGACATGGAAGTGCGCACCCATCCCGGCGCGCAGCACCTTCGGCCCGGTAAAATCCACACACCCCGGCAGCGTCACTACCTGGCCGACTCCCGCCGCCCAGGCCGCGCGGAGAATGGTGCCGAGGTTGCCGGGATCGCGGATGCCGTCCAGCAACAGAGCCAGGCCGGCGCGAGGGGGCAAATTCGGGATCGGCAACACCACCACGATGCCCTGAGGGGTTTCAGTAGCGGAGAGCGCCGCCATCACCGACGGCGTCACTTCCCAAGAGGGAATCTGACGTTCCGCCAATGCCGCCACCCACGCCGCGCCGCGCGGGTCGGAGGCAAACTCAGCGGTGAAGAAAGCCCACGTCAACGGCAGGCCCGACGTGAGGGCTTCACCGGCGAGCCGCAGCCCCTCGGCGACGCAAAGTCCCTCACGCAAACGGCGACGGGTACTGCGCAGCAGCGCCTGTACCCGTCGCACTCGTTCATTGTTCAAACTAGAGATCGTCTCCACAACCACGGGAACACCCGCATCCTCCCGGATGCTGAGGCGCCGGTCTAGCGCGGAGGGATCTTGATCTGCTGCCCGACGTACACAAGACTGGGATCGGTGATCCCGTTGTAGCTCGCCAGGTAAGCGTAGTCCAATCCATAACGCAGCGCGATGCGGAACAGGTTCTCGCCCGGTTGCACAACGTGGATGGTCTCGCCGCTTACCGGCGCTGTCGGCGCAGGAGGAGGGACCGGCGCAGCGCCGCCGGGGATTGTCAGCACCTGCCCAACGTAAATGACCGTGGCATTAGTGATGTTGTTCGCCCTGGCCAGCTCATCCACGGAAATGCCGTAGCGCAAGGCGATGCGATACAGGTTCTCACCTGCCTGCACCACGTGAGTGCCCGGCAAGGCCGGCGTTTCCGTCGTCGGCGCCGACGTGGGCACCGGCGTCTCCGTCACAATCACGGGCGTCGGCTCGGGGGTCGCCACCACAGACGGCGTCTCCGTGACTGTTTCAGGCGCGGGCGTAGTCGCCGCCGGCTGGGGGGGCGCTTCCGAAGTACCGGACTCGGTCACAGCAGTCTCCTGCGGCGTGACCTCCGTGCCGGTGTTCTGAGCAGCTTCCTCATTCATCTGTTCTTCCAGTTGCGCCACATCGTCCCCGGCAGCGGAACGATTGCACCCGGCCAGAGGCACAGCCAACAACACCACCAGCAACATCAACGCCGTCCATAAAAGCGATTTCCGGGTCATAGAGCTACTCCTTTCTGCAAAGTTACAGCATTATTATACTTCCGAAACCGTGATACCACAAGATAAAAGCAACAGCGAGCCAGAACCCGGGGAGCAGCCCCCTCCCAAAAAAATCACCCCCCACAGTTCTTGACGAAAGCCTTGAGCAAGGTATAATGCCCTTCCGCAACGTTGGAATGCATGACAAGGAGTCGAAACTATGTTGGATGCTAATGAACTGCGTAAAGGCACGTGTTTCTTCCTCGACGGGGAATTGTATCAGGTCATCGAATATCAACATTACAAGCCTGGGCGAGGGAACGCGATCATTCGCACCAAGCTGCGCAATCTGCGCACCGGAACGATCGTACCGCGCAACTTCCTCTCTGGAGACCGCTTTGAAGAAGCCCCGGTAGAGCGTCGCACGATGCAATACCTCTACAACGACGGGGAATTCTTCAATTTCATGGACACCGAGACCTACGATCAGGTACGCGCCAGTCAGGAGCTGGTCGGCAATAACGCCGGCTATCTCAAAGAAGGCATGGAAATCACCCTCACGCTTCACAACGGTGAAGTGCTGGACATCGAATTGCCGCCGGCCGTGGAGCTGGAAGTCGTCGCCTCCGAGGTCGCCATCGCGGGCGACACGGCCACCGGCGCCAACAAGACGGTGACCTGCGAGACCGGCCTGCAGGTACAGGTGCCGCTCTTTGTGGAAGTCGGCGATGTCATCCGCGTGGACACCCGCACCGGCGCTTATTCTACCCGCGTGTGAGGGCTGACGCTCCCCGCGACGCGCGGGATGTTGCAACAAGCCATGAGAGTGCGGCGTCGCTTCAGCGCGCCGCACTATTTTTTGGAGGGACAGGCAGCGCATAGTCGCTCGCCTTCAGGAGGAATCGCGTGCAGGACTACAGTCTCTACGCCGGATGCTGGGTCGCGCTGGACGAGGACGGCAGCGTTGCCGGGGTCGGGGCGACGCCCGAAGAGGCCGGTCGCGCCGGACGGCTTGCCCGTCCCAAAGCACGCTTGCAGCTGGCCCACATCACCTCGCAAGCCCCCTATCTGGCGCTGCCTCAATGGCCCCTCGCGCTGCTGCGGCCACTCAGCGCCGATCGACGTGTGTGGCTCGTCGGCGGCGCGGTGCGCGACCTGCTCCTGGGACGCCCGCCCCACGACTGGGATTTCGCCGTGGAACGTGACGCCGCCGGGCTGGCGCGCCGCGTCGCCAATGCCCTCGACGGCGCCTACGTCCTGCTCGACGCCGAACGCGATACCGCCCGCGCCATCCTCGAGGATCCCCTTTCCCACACGCCCGTCACCCTCGACTTCGCCAGTCTGCGGGAGGAAACCCTGGAGCGGGACCTGGCCGCGCGCGATTTTACGCTCAACGCCATGGCGCTCACGCCGGAAGGCGAACTCCTGGACCCCACGGGCGGACAGCGCGACCTCGCCGCGCGGTGCGTCCGCGTGACGACCCCCGCCAGCTTCACGCAGGATCCGGCGCGGCTGCTGCGCGCCGTGCGCACGGCGGCGGAACTGGGTTTCCACATCGAGCCGCAAACCCTCGCCCTGTTGCGCCGTCACGTTCCGGCGATCGAGACCGTCGCGGCGGAACGCATACGGCCGGAGCTCCTGCGCATCCTTCAGACGGAGCCGGCCAC
>JAGPHL010000164.1:0-2463 GCA_018055515.1 Anaerolineae bacterium | reverse complement strand
CCGGGGCCGGCGCTGGGCGCGTTGCTGGAACAGCTCCGCGAGGCGCAGGCCGCGGGCGAAATCCAGACCCGCGAGGAGGCCGAAGCTTTCGTCCGCGCGGCGCGGGAAGCCGCCGCTGCGGCCGGCACGTGACCGAAAACCGGTTGCGTTTGCGCCGCGGCAGGTATAATCGAAGGTATGCACAAGCGTGGAAGCCAGGCCCAAGCTGCTCTGCACGTGGCGTTGCCGCCGCTTCTGGCGGGGATGCTCCTGACGCTGGCCCTGGGAATCGTCGCCTGCACGCCTCTCCCCACCCCGCCGTCGCGGGTCGTCGTGGTCGCCGATGGGCAACGGCAGGCCGTGGAGACCCAGGCGCCTTCCGTCGCGGCGCTCCTGGCAGAGCTTGAGATCACGTTGAAGGATCTGGATCGGGTGGATCCGCCAGAGACGGCGCAGGTGCATGACGGCATGACGATCACCGTCACCCGCGTTCTGGAACGCCTGGAAAGCATCACCAACACGCTCTCCTTCCGGCGGCAGATCGTGCGCGACGCGACCGTGCCGGAAAATGAGACCCGGCTGCTGCAGGCCGGGCGTCCCGGCATTCGGGAGCAAGTCTACCGCAGTGTGTGGGAAGATGGGGTGCTCAAAACGCGCACGCTGATCAAGGATGAGGTGATCCGCGAGCCGCAAGATGAGATTCTCCTGGTGGGAGAGCGCCCGGAATTTGCGGTCACGCAGGCGCTCACCGGCACGCTGGTGATTTTGGAGCGGCAGGATGCCTGGCTGGTGCGCCAGAACACCGCCTCGCGGCGACAGTTGACCGCTTTCGGCGATCTCGATGGACGGGTGTTCACGCTTTCCGCTGACGGCCAGAGATTGCTGTTCAGCCGGGTGATCACCGGGGAGCAGCACTTCAACGCGCTGTGGGTGATCTCTACGGCGCAGGCTGACGATAAGCCCATCCCGCTGGAGATCTACGATGTGCTCTGGGCCGATTGGGCGCCCGACAGCCGCTATTTCGCCTGGACGACCGCCGAGGTGAGCGACCGTCCTCCCGGCTGGCGCGGACGGAATGACCTGTGGCGGGCCATCTTTACCGATCGGGATATTTTGACCGGAAAGCAGCAGCTCCTCCAACCCGAAGCCGGCGGCGGGCTCGGATGGTGGGGCACGCGCTATCAGTGGTCGCCGCAGGGGGACCGGCTGGCGTACTCGCGGCCCGATGAGGTAGGCATCGTGGAGGTGCGCACGAAGCAGCTCCGGCCGCTGGCGCGCTTCGCGCCCTATCGCACCTACAGCAGTTGGGCCTGGAATCCGGACGTGGCGTGGTCCTCCGAGGGGAACTTCATCGCCACGGTGCTGCACGGGCCGGCGCCGGACGGCGGCAATCCCGAAGACAGCCCGGTCTTCGACCTGTGGTTGCTGGAGGCCAGCGGCGCGTACAGTATGCAGCTGGCCAGCGAGGTGGGGATGTGGACGATGCCGGTGTTCAGCCCTGATGGGGAAACGCTGCTCTTTGGGGAGGCGACGCTGCCGTATCAGAGCCACATCAGCGCCTATCGCCTCTGCACGATGGACCGGGACGGTTCCGACTTGCGCTGTATCTTCCCGGCAGAGGGCGAACCGGCGATCCAGGTGCCGGGCTGGTGGTGGAGCCCGGATCAGGCGACGCTGGCTTTCATCTACCGGGGGAATCTCCACCTGCTCAAGCGTGGGGAGCGCTTCTCGGTGCCCATCACCGGCGAGGGAACGGTCACCACGCTGGATTGGCAGTAGAAATCCAACGGCGGCCAAACGCCAACGGAGATGTTGCATGCACATTCTGATCACCGGAGCTACGGGATTTGTGGGGACTTATCTGCGGGAGCAGGTGCGCGCGCAAGCCGCCTGGCGGCTGACGGGCACGACGTACCCCGATCGGCCGCCCGCGCCCGCCGACCCCCGCGAGGATTTCGTCTACCTGGATCTGCGTCAGGCGGAAGACGTTCGCGCGTTGCTCGCCGAACGCCGCCCCGACGCCATCATCCACCTCGCGGCGCAATCACACGTCCCAACGGCATACCGGGATCCGTGGAACACGTTGGAAAACAACATTCGCGGGCAACTGAATCTGCTGGAGGCGTGCGTGACGTTGGGACTCAAGCCGCGCTTTCTCGTCATCGGCTCCGGCGAGGAATATGGGCGCGATGCGCCGGAGGCGATGCCGCTGCGGGAGGAGCATCCCCTGCGCCCGGAGAATCCGTACAGCGTGAGCAAGGTGGCGCAAGATGTGCTGGGCTACCAGTATTTCATCAGCTACGACATTCCCGTGGTACGGATGCGCCCCTTCAACCATGTGGGGCCGCGACAATCACCGCGCTTCGTGCTGCCGGCGTTCGCGCAACAGGTCGCCCGCATCGAAGCGGGCTTGCAGGAGCCGGTGCTGCGCGTGGGCAATCTCAGTCCGGCGCGTGACTTCACCGACGTGCGGGACGTGGTGCG
>JAGPHL010000163.1:4773-5912 GCA_018055515.1 Anaerolineae bacterium | reverse complement strand
GATTTCCCATTTGAAATCTTCTTCATCTTCATCGGACTGGCCATCGTCGGCCTGACGGCCTGGCTTGTGAGCGTGTTCCGGCGTTCCTCTGGAGGACAAAGCCGCGCCGACAAGAAGTCGGCCACCCAACCGGACGTCCTCGCCGTTCGCGTTAACCAGCAGGGGCTGTGGGAAGTCGCCGTGGACGGCGTCGTCTATCGCTCCCTGGAAGCGGTGCCCGATCCTGCTGCCCAGAAGCAAGTCATAAATGCGCTGAAAATCCTGGCGGGCTTCAGCCGCTCGTATATGCAGAAGCAGCGCGCCCAGACGTCCCCTGCAGACGCCGGCAGCCTGGAGACGACCGATGGATTGCCGCCCGTACCGGGGGTCGCGTGGCGGGAGCCGGGACTGTCACGTCCTTCCGCCGCGCCCGTCTTCATTCCACAGATCAACCTCGCCAAAGAGATTGAGGAGATCGCGCAAGAGCTGCAGGCGCAAATCCCCGCGTTGGCACACACGACCCTGCGGCTCCAAAATGCGCCCGGCGGCGGCGTGATCTTTTTCGTGAATGAGCAGCTCTATCAGAATCTGGAAGACATCCCCGACCCGGCAGTCCAGGCGTTGATCCGCGCAGCGACACGACAATGGGAGAAAAGGTAGCGCAGCGCCCGACGCTGCACGTCCGTGACACTTAGAAGCACGTCCCCTCTCTCACCCTCCGCCGGGCGCCGCCAGAATCGCGCTGCTAACGCCCCTCCAGACGCTTTGCGGGTCAGACCGCCACGAAAATTTCCCTTTCCCTTGACCCTGGCGCTGTTTCGCGTTACAATGCGCTTCGCGCCTTGGGCGCGAAAGGTCACGCCGCGGATGAAAATGTGAGTCGTGAGGGGTGAGCGGTGAGCAAAGACTGTGATGACTCGCCAGTTTGGCTGGGGATGGAATCCCCGGCCTGACACGAGCCAACCGCGCTGAAGCGCGTTGTTTGGTTGACGTAGCAGACTCGGAATTCATTCCGGGGCGGGCGGCCTAAGAGCGAACTAAAGTTCGCGCTACATTTGCCGCGCAAGTGATTCGCAGATTCGCCATTCGCAAATTCGCTATTTTCCGAGATGCCATATGCTGGCACACACCGAGCAAGCACTAAAATGTGAGTCGTGAGT
>JAGPHL010000163.1:0-4673 GCA_018055515.1 Anaerolineae bacterium | reverse complement strand
GTGAGTCGTGAGTGGTGAGCAGAGGCTGCAACGGCTCTCTTCTCACGGCTCACTGCTCTCTATTTTCAAGGGACGGCCCTGGCGGCTCAGCACACGCTAACATGGAAAAACACAGATCTTATCACATTTGGACTATCGGCTGTCAGATGAATCTCGCCGATTCGCAGCGGGTGGCCGCCGGGTTGGAACGCCTGGGTTACACGGCGACGGCGCGCGCGGAAGACGCCGACATCGTGGTGCTCAACACCTGCGTGGTGCGACAGCAGCCCGAAGATAAAGCGGTGGGACGCCTGCAGCAGCTGCGCAGCGTCAAAGCGGAACATCCAGAGCGGGTGTTGGCGCTGATGGGCTGTATGGTCGGCGCGCGAGAGGCCGCGGCGCTGGAACAGCGCTTCCCGTGGGTGGATCTCTTCCTCCCGCCCTCGGACCCCACAGAGCTGTGGGCGTATCTCGCCCAACGCGAACTCCTCGACGAGGCGCAAACGCTCATCGCCGATGCGGAATCGCGCCGCCTGGCCCTGGGACGCACCGATACCGTGCTCCCGACGTCCGAGGAGGGACGCGCCGTGAGCGCCTACGTGCCCATCGTGCTGGGATGTTCTCACGCCTGCACCTATTGCGTGATTCCGTACCGCCGCGGGCCGGAGCGCAGCCGTCCATTGGAGGCGATTGTCGCCGAAGCGACGCAACTCGCCTCGCAGGGCGTGCGCGAGATCACCCTGCTGGGGCAGATCGTGGACCGCTACGGCTATGATCTGCCGGAGTTTGCGGGGACGACGGAAACGCCGCTGGTGACCCTCCTCCGCCGCGTGCACGAGATCGCCGGGCTGGAGCGCCTGCGCTTCCTCACCAGCCATCCCAACTGGATGCGCGACGACCTGCTCGACGCGGTCGCAACGCTGCCCAAGGTCTGCGAGCACATCGAAGTCCCCGTGCAGGCTGGCGACGACGAGGTATTGGAGCACATGCGGCGAGGCTATACGGTGGAGGACTATCGCCGCCTGGTCGCGCGGCTCCGCGAGCGGATTCCCGGCGTCTCCATCGCGACCGACATCATCGTCGGCTTTCCCGGCGAGACGGAGGCACAGTTCGAGAACACCGTGGCGCTGCTGGAAACCCTGCAGCTCGACAAGGCCCACATCGCCCGCTACTCCCCGCGGCCGCTCACCGTGGCGACGCGCCGGTTCGAGGACGACGTCCCCTATGAGGAGAAAGAACGCCGGCGGCGAGCGTTGGAACAGGTGCAGGCCCGCATCCTCAAGACGCTCAACGCGCGCCTGGAAGGGCAGCAGGTCGAAGTGCTGGTCGAGGGGGAAAAGAAGGGCCGGTGGTTTGGACGCACCCGCACCGACCGGTTGGTATTCTTTGCCGCCGAGGGGAATTGGCTGGGCCGCCTGGCAACGGTGAAAGTCACCTGGAGCGGCCCCTGGTCGCTGATCGGCGAGCCGGTCGCCGCGGAATGAGAGAGTCGGCGCGGAAAAAGGGATCAGAAAGCCCGTGAGACAAAATGACCGATGAAGTTGACCTGAACGCCGTCATGCACGCCTACGCCGAGGAAGCGGTGGCCCTCGCGCGTGCGGAATTCGCCGTGGCCCTCGAGTATTCGGCCCTGAGCCTCGCCGACGCCGACCAAATCCTCGCCGCCATCCATGACGCGCTGCCCCAAAACAGCGGCGGGGATTTCGACGCCGACGATCCGCTGCAACAGTGGGTGCAGGAACTCGCCGTGATCTGGGGCGCTTACGTGGGAGAAGTGCTCCTGCATGACTGGGGCGGCGAGTGGACGCTCGACGTCCCGCCGGAGCGCGCTGAAGCGGCCGCCGTGCAGATCGGCGATTTTCTGATTTACCCCATTTCCAAGGCCTATCAACGGCTCATCTCCAGCCGGGACGCGGGCTTGGTCGTGTTCTACGAAGAAGTGCGCTGGCAGCTTTCCCAGAATGGGGAGCGCGGCCCACGGATCATGCCGGCCGTCGCCGGCTAAGGCACAGCATCACAAGGAGCGAGGGATGAACATCGGCATCATCGGCGCGGGCGTGACCGGTCTCACCGCCGCCTGCGATCTCACCCGTCAGGGGCATCACGTCACGCTCTATGAGGCACGGCCCTACGTCGGCGGACTGGCGGCGGGATTTAAAGACGAGGCCTGGGATTGGTCGCTGGAGCGCTTCTACCACCACATCTTCGCCTCGGATCGGGACATCATCACCCTGGTGAAAGAGCTGGGGATTGCGGACCGGCTCTTTTTTCCCAGCCCGGTCACCTCGATCCTGAAAGACGGGAAGTGCTACCCGATCAACAAGCCGCTGGTCGGCCCGTGGCTGGAGCGCCTGCCGCTGGGCAGCACGCTCTCCAACGGGGCGGACCTGCTGGCGACGGCGTTGCGCGTGCTCGCTTTCCGTCCGATTCCTTTCCTGGCGCGGTTGCGGGTGGGTCTGGCAACTGCCTATCTGCGCTACAATCCTCGCTGGCAACCGTTGGAGCAAGTGACGGCGGATGCGTGGCTCTCCCGCGCGGCGGGCGCGCGCGCCTACGAGGCCTTCTGGCAGCCGCTGCTGGAGGGGAAATTCGGCCCCTACTACCGCGAGGTGAACATGGCCTGGTTTTGGGCGCGGATCGTGGCTCGCACGCCCAAACTGGGCTACTTTGAGGGGGGATTTCAGGCCTTCCTCGACGCGCTGGCGGCGCAAGTCCGCGCGCAAGGAGGCGACATCCGCCTGGAGCATCACGTGCGCGGCATCCAGCCGACTGCCGACGGGCGCATCCGCCTGGAGCTGCGCGACGAGGCGCCGCTTTACGACCGGGTGTTGGCGACCTGTTCGCCCGCGATGCTCAAGGAGCGCACGCCGGCCCTGCCGGCCGCCTACGCTGCGGGGTTGGAGGGTCTCCTCTCCATGGGAGCAGTGGTGCTCATCCTGGCGGTCACACAGCCGGTGAGCGCGGGGCACTACTGGATCAACATCCCCAAGCGCGAGGGCTTCCCCTTCCTGGCCTTCGTGGAGCACACCAACTACATTGATCGGCGGCACTACGGCGGGGACACGCTGCTCTACTGCGGCGATTATCTGGAGCCAGGACATCCCTACTTCGAGATGGAGCCGGAGGTCCTGCTGGAGCGCTTCATCCCCGGCATTCAGCGGATCAATCCCGCCTTCGACCGCAGTTGGATTCGCAAGGTCTGGAAGTTCAGCGAGAGCTACGCGCAGCCCGTGCCGCTGGTCAACCATTCGCAGCGCATTCCGCCGCTGGAAACCCCCATCCCCAACCTCTACATGGCCAACATGAGCCAGGTCTATCCCTGGGATCGGGGAACGAATTACGCGGTGGAGCTCGGTCGTCGCGTCGCGCGGCTGATCGGCGGCGCTGCGAGCTAGTCCTTGCGATCCAGCCACGCCTGGAGCTGGTGCTGCCTCTCCCATTGCCGTCGCGTGCGGGAGTCGCCGCGAAGCAGCCGGAACAAGCCAGGGCCGTGCGTGCGGAGCAAATAGAGGATGCGGTGAGGGAGCTGCCCGGCGCGCAGGGTCCCGCCGGCGGTCAAAATGGCGCGCCCATAGGCCAGCCAGCCCCGCAGCCCCCCTTGGGGCAGATCCCGCCACACCGCCGGCAGGAGGACATTGTCCCGGCGGAGCAACGCCTCCAGCGCCTGGGTCAGGATCTCTGGCGGCGGGGGCGAGCTGGCGGCAAGCGGCAACTGCTCCCAGGGAACGCCGCGCGCCCATCCCCAGAGCGCGGTCAGCAGCACCACATGCGGTTCGAGACGCTGCGCCGTCATCTGCGCGCGCAGGTCAGCCCACGTCGCGTCATCCCAACGCTGCACCCAGCAGCCGTAATCGTAGACCGCCCGCAAGCCCATGTCAAGGCCATGTTTTTCCAGCGCGTGGACGGTGATGTAGAGGGCATGATCTACAGGCGCAAGGGCCAGCAATCCGGGGAGGTCCGGAACAGGCCGCGCGCGATTCCACACCGGGACGTCAGCCCGCAGCGCCGGCAGGATCTCGGCAGCGTTGCAGTGGAGTTCCACCCGCAGCCCCCCTTCAGAGGGCTGCAAAGGCGGTAAATGGCCGGTGCGCGAGTCGGCGTGCGAGACGTATCCCCGCTCTATCAGCGCCGCCTCCAGCAGTCGCGCGCGTTCCTCGGAGGGCGCGAACAAATCCAGGTCGCCGAAGGCACGCGCCTCCGGGAAGGGGTAAGCGCGCGCCGTGACCGGGCCTTTGAGCAGGATTAACGGCGTCTCCAATTCCTGGGCCAGGGCGCCGAGCTGACGCAGCTGCTTTTCGGCGCGAATGTAGAAAATCCCCGCGTGATAGCGCACATCCCGCAGCTGCACCTGCAGGTCGGCGGGCAGGCCCTTTTCCTGAGCCGCCAGGAAAGCCACCGACGCCAACATGCCGTGATGCCGGGCCGCTTCTACCAGCGCCGGCCACATCGCGGCGTCCGGCGCCGTGTCCCGCCACAGGTAGGCGACCAGCGCCTCTTCGGGGGGCGTCAAGGTGAGGGATGTGTCGCCGGCCTCATGCATGGGGGACATCCCCCCCGGCGCGGCGGCGCATCACCCAGGGGAGCGCCAGTTGCGCCAGCCAGGCCGCCGTCAACAGCGCCCACAGCCCGCGTTCCCACACCCGCTCGCTGAGCGCCGCGAGGCTTCCGCAAAACAGGGCCAGGCTCACGGCCAA
>JAGPHL010000162.1:4530-5924 GCA_018055515.1 Anaerolineae bacterium | reverse complement strand
AGGGTGACCGCAAAGACGAGGTTTACCCGCTCCTCTTTGGTCGCCACATTGCGCGGCGTGAACTCCGCCGTCTCGGAAATGTGCACCACGCGCCCCTCAAAGGTCTCGCCGGGGAAACTATCCACCGTAATCCGCACGGGCTGATCGAGGTAAACCTCCCCCAACCGCGTCTGCGGGATGTAGACGACGAGCTGCAGGCGATTCAGGTCCGCCAGCGTCAGCAACGTCGCCCCGGCGACCGCGACCTCGCCGCGATTGACGGGGACGGCCACCACCGTGCCCGTGAAGGGCGCCCGCAGCGTCAACATCTCACGCTGCTGTTGGAGGGCTTCCAGTCCCGCCTGCGCCTGTGCCCGACGCGCTTCCAACGCCGCCAGATCTGCCGGCTGCAGTCCCGCTTTCAGACCGTCCACCTGCGCTTGCGCCATGGCCACCCGCGCCTCGAGCTGTTCCTGCGTGCTCACCGCCGTATTCACGGCAGAGATGAGCGCCTGCGGATTGGCGCGCTGCGCGTAGAGATCCGCCAGTTGGGCTTCCAGCCCCTCGCGGCTGATGCTTGCGGCGTTGACGCCAATCCACGCCTGCCAGGCATAGTGTGGCGCGAGGTGCGCCGCCTCCGGTACGGTGATGTTCACCCACTTGTAAAGTTGCGGCTGCCCGTTCTCCACCACCAGTTCCCAATCGCCCCAGGTATAATCGCCATCGGGAATGACCCCCGGCGGCACAGAAGGGTCCGTGGGCAACAATTCCACCAAGTCCGGCGGCAGTTGATCGAGCACATCCTGCCAGCTGACGGGGAAACGATGGCGGCCGCCCTCGCCCCACTCCGCGACCACCGCAGCGGCTGCCGGCAACATACTTTCGGCGTAATCCTTCAACGCCGCCGCCTGCGCTTCCCGATGTCGCGCCGCCTCAATCTGCTCGCGAAGCACCGCGATCTGCAAATCCAGGTCTTGCGGTGACGCCAGCAACATCTGGGTGTCGCTCACGGCTTGCCGGGCAGTGAGCAGGCCACTTTCCGCCTGCGCCAGCTGCGCCTCGGCGACGGCGATCTGCGTAGGACGCGCCCCCGCCCGCGCCTGCGCCACGCCTGCCTCTGCCACGGCGACCATCGCGGCCATGGATTCGATCTCCGCGTCAATGATCGCGGTATCGAAGCGCAACAGCACATCGCCCTGCTGCACGGTATCGGCCTCTTTGACCGCGAGCTCCGCCACCAGCCCGCCGAATTCGCTGGCGATCAGCACTTCTTCGGCCTGAATGATGCCCGACGCCTCCAGGGACTTCTCCGTCGCAGACCCCTGGACGATCCCCTGGCAGCCCCCCCATAGCAGAGACGCCGCCAGGAGGAAACTCAAAACATGCCCCGGCTTCCTCATCTCTTATCTCCTCAG
>JAGPHL010000162.1:2431-4430 GCA_018055515.1 Anaerolineae bacterium | reverse complement strand
CACGTGCCCCACGTTCATTCATCGCGCGACTTGACAGAGGAAATGAACACATCCTCCAGCGTCGGCGCGATCCACTCGACCGCTGTGACCGCGACGTCCTGAGCGCTCAGGTAGTCCCACACCAGCGGCTTCCCGGCCCCAGCATCGGGCACCACCACGTGCAGCTGCGCGCCGTAGAGCGCCACATCCAGTAACGGCAGCTCGCCGCGCTTCTTCGCCGCCTCCAGCGCCTGCAGCGCCCGATCCGGCGTCGGCGTGTTCACCTCCAGGATTTGACCGCGCATCGCCGTGGCCTTGAGCCGCTCCGGGGAATCCAGGGCGATGAGGTGCCCCTCGCTGATGAACGCCACGCGCTGACACAGCTCCGCCTCGTCCATATAATGCGTGGTCACCAGCACGGTGACCCCCTTTTTCGCCATGGCGTAGATCAGCCCCCAGAACTCACGGCGGCTGATGGGATCCACACCCGCCGTCGGCTCGTCCAGGAACACCACCCTGGGATTGTGGACGATGGCGCAGCCCAACGCCAGACGCTGCTTCCAGCCGCCGGAAAGGTGCGCCGTGAGCTCATTTTCACGCCCCTCCAGGCCCGCCATGGCGATAATCTCCGCCTGACGCTGCCGCAGCACGTCCCGTGGCAGGCCATACGCCAGCCCATAGAAACGGATATTTTCCGCAGCGGTCAGGTCTTCGTAAAGGGTGAAGAGCTGCGACATGTAGCCCACGTGCTGCTGCATGATTTTCGACTGCGTGGCCGGATCGTAGCCCAGCACCCGGATCCGCCCCGAAGTAGGCCGCATCAGCCCCAGCATCATGCGGATCGTCGTCGTCTTCCCCGCACCGTTGGGACCCAGCCAGCCGTAAACCTCGCCCGCGTTGACGTGAAAACTGACGTCATCCACGGCGACGAAATCGCCAAAGCGCTTGGTCAAATGCTCGATGACGATGGGATGCTCTGTCGGCTCCGGCTCGCCGGAATGATGTGGCCAGGGGAGTCTCATGCGGCGCCCTCCCCGTTTGCCTCGCGGCGACGACGGATCAACGAGATAAAAGCCTCTTCCATGCGCGGCTCGATCTCCCGAAAGCCATCATAGCGGATGCCTTCCGCACGCAACGCCGCCTCGATCTGCGGCTGACGCCGGGCGACATCGTCCACAAAGACGTGCAAGTTGGCCCCGTAGGTCTGCACTTCCAGCACCCCTTCCATGCCGGTGACCAGGCGTTGCGCGGGCGGAAAGGGCTGCGGCGCGAATTGCAATAGCCGTCCAGGCACCATCTGCTTGATGGCGGCGGGCGTGTTGCGGGCGATGATCTGCCCCTGATACAGCAGTCCCACCCAATCGCAGCGCTCGGCCTCATCCATGTAGGGCGTGCAGACAAAGATCGTCAGCCCCTGCTCCGCGCGCAAACGTCCCAGGAGATTCCAGAACTCGCGGCGGCTGACGGGATCCACGCCGAGCGTCGGCTCGTCGAGCAGCACGACCTGTGGCTCATGGACGAGGCTGCACGCGAGCGCCAGCTTCTTCTTCATGCCGCCGGAAAGGCGCCCGCCCAGCCGGTCCGTAAATTTCGTCAACCCGGCAAATTCCAGGAGCGCCGGGATGCGCCGCTTCTGTTCCGCGAGGCTCACGCCGTGGACATCGGCGAAGAAGCGCATGTTCTCCATCACAGTGAGGTCGGCGGGCAGGGCGAACTGCTGCGCGATGTACCCGATCCGTTCGCGGATGGCGTAAGGGTCGCGCATGGAATCGTACCCCAGGATGGCGCTTTCGCCCGCCGTGCGGCGCAGCAACCCCAGGATGACGCGCGTCGTCGTCGTCTTCCCGGCGCCATCGGGGCCGATGAGGCCAAACGTCTCGCCGCGGCGCACTTCCAGGGTGACGCCGTCCACGGCTTGCACCGTCCCCCGTCGCGTGTGGAAGGTTTTGACCAGATTTTGAGCAGTGATGGTGACATCCATAAGAGCGATTAACGAAAAAGCGATAAGGCGAATAAGCGA
>JAGPHL010000162.1:0-2331 GCA_018055515.1 Anaerolineae bacterium | reverse complement strand
GGCGACGTCAGTCCAGCCGCTTCTTGAACATGCGCCCGGCCACGATGATGACGACCAGTGCGTAGAGGGTGAGCACGACGACGTCCTCCCACAAAAACGATATCCCCACTCCTTTGGTAATGATGCCCCGCGTGATGCGGATGAAATAGGTCGCGGGAATCAGGTCGCCCACGTACTGCACCAGTTTCGGCATGGTCAGGCGCGTGTAGACCACCCCGCTCAACAACATCGTGATGAGCATCAAGAGGGTCGAAAGCTGCTGCGCCTGCCGCTGATTTCTGGCAATAGTGGACATCAACAGCCCCAATCCCTGCCCGGAGATGATGAAGATCAACGACAACCAGGCAAAAAGCCCCATCGAGCCGCGGAAGGGCATCTTGAACCAGAACATGCCCATCGCCAGGATCACCATCATACTCACCCCCGTCGTCAACACGCCGGGGACCAGCTTGCCGATGATGATCTCTAACGGACGGGCGGGGGTCGCCAGCAGCTGTTCGAGCGTTCCCAACTCACGCTCGCGCACGACCGTCATCGCGGCGGTCATGACCGCCTGAATCTCCAACACCAGCACCACGACGCCCGGCACGAGGAAGATGACGGTGTCCATGTTCGGATTGTACAGGATGCGCGTCGCGGCGGAGATGGGCAGCGTCCCCAGGCCCGCCATGCCCTGTCGCGCCGCCCGCTCCAACAGCAGCTCCATCCCATGCGCCTGCGCGATGGCATTCGCGGCGGCATAGCCCGATTGCACCAGAAAGGGATCGTTCCCATCAATGATGATGAGCGCCTGCGCGGCGCCGCGTTCCACCTCCGCCGCAAAGTTCGGCGGGATCACGATACCGGCCTGCGCGACCCCGTCATCAATGGCGCGGATCACCTCAGCCTCACTCCCCACATAGCCGTGCACGTCGAAGAATCCCGAAATGGTGAGCGCGTTGATGAAGGCGCGGCTCCGCGAGTCCTTGCTCATGTCGGCGACCATGGTGGGAATGTGCTCCACGGTCATCCCGCCGATGGAGGCGATGATGAGCAGTTCCACCACGGCAATCAGCAAGATCAGGATCAGCGTCGGCCAATCCCGCAGCATCTGGATGATTTCCTTGCGCATGATGGCGGTGATGCGTTTAAGTGACATAGGTCTTCAGCGATAAGGCGAAAAAGCGAGAGCTGGGCCGGGAGGCGTCACAGCCGCTGACGGAAAAGCCGCGCCGCCAACACCATTATGCCGATGCTGTAGAGCGCCAACGCCACCACCGAGCGCCACAAGGAATCGAGCCCCACCCCCTTGGTGATAATGCCCCGCGCGATGGGAATGAAATAGGTCATGGGGAACAGATTACCCACCCACCGCAACAGCAGCGGCATACTGTAGCGGGGGAACAAAAACCCTCCCAACACCGTTCCGATCATCACTACGACGGCAATGAACTGCTGCGCTTGCTTGAGGTTCTTGGAAATAGTCGAAATGAACAATCCCAACCCCAGCCCCGAAAACACGTAAAGCAACGAGAGCCCATAGAACAGGGCGAAACTGCCCCGGAAGGGCACCTTGAAGATGAAGACCCCCGCCGCGATGACGGTGAGCATGTTGAGCATGGCAATCACCAGATTCGGCGCCATCTTGCCGAGCATCAATTCCAGCGGTCGGATTGGCGTCACCAGCAATTGCTCCATCGTGCCGGCCTCGCGCTCACGGACGACGGCCAGCGCCGTTAGGGTAACCGCCGAGGTCTGCAATAACAGCGCCGTCATGCTCGGGACCACAAACCACAGCTGCGCCTGATCGGGATTGTAGAGGATGCGCGTGCGGGTGTCCAACGGCAACGCTCCCGAGACGGGCAGGCCGGAGCGCGCCACCCGCTGCATCAACACCTCCGAGGCGTGCGCCTGCGCGATCACCGAGGCGACATTGAAGGCCGCCATTGTCATGAACAAATCCGAGCCGTCAATCAACATCAGCGTCTGCGCCTGACCGCGTTCCACCAGCGCCGCGAAGTCCGCCGGGATGATCAGGGCCACCGGCGCTTCCCCTGCATCAATGAGGCGGGTGGCCTCAGCCTCCCCGGACACGTACATCGTCACGTCGAAATAGCCGGAGTTCTGCATCGCGGCAATGAACGCCCGGCTCGCGGAGTCGTGGCTTTGATCGGCCACCACCATGGGGATGTGCGTGATGTTCACGTCAATGGCGAAGCCAAAGAGAAAGAGCTGCAACAACGGCAGCGTGAGCAACAGCGCCAGCGAACTACGGTCCCGCAGCGTGTGGATGAATTCCTTCTGTGTGATCGCCCAGATTCGTTTCCACATAGTCAGTCAGATGGGTAATGG
>JAGPHL010000161.1 GCA_018055515.1 Anaerolineae bacterium | reverse complement strand
AGAGGCGGCCTTCACGGTTTTTCAGCAGGACAGACTGACCTTTCCTCTCATCCTCCCCAGGGATGAATAAAGGCCGCAGTCTGTTCTGCGGCCTTTATTGTTAGACCCGGCAGGCTGGCGCCGCAACTCCTATCCGGCCTGCGTCAATGACGGCCTTAACGCGGGGGCGTGCTTGCCAGAGTGCCTCGCGCGTTGACGGTTTTATGCCACATCAAGGGGAGGTATCCTATGTTGTATCTCAGCCAATTGCAGGGAAAGCAGGTCTGGGACGCCTGGAGCGAGCCGCTAGGCAAGTTCCAGGATGTGCTGGTCGGCAATGTGGACCAACCATTTCCGCCGGTGCGCGCCATCGCGATGGAAACCCCTGACGGCGCCGAGCGCTTGATCCCCGCTTCGCAGCTCAGCGGGCTGTTCCCCAGTATTCTCCTCAAAGTGCCGGGCGAGGAAGTGCAGCCCTACACCCCCAAGGGCGACGAGCTGCGGCTTGTGGATCGGGTGTTGGATCGGCAAATCGTGGACATTGACGGGCGACGGGTGGTGCGCGTCAACGACGTGCAGCTGGCCCGTCTGCGGGACCAGTTCTGCATCACCGGCGTGGATGTGGGAGGGCAGGGCCTGTTGCGCCGTCTGGGATTGGAGCCCATGGCGCAGGCCGTGGCTTCGCGGCTCAAGCGTCGCCTGCCGGCTCAGGTGATTCCCTGGGAAGATGTGGCGCCGGTGCAGGATACCGATCCGCTGCGCCTGCGGATTTCCCGCGACAAGATCAGCCAGCTGCCCCCCGCCGACATCGCTGCCATCCTCAATGACCTCGACCGGCGCACGGGCGAGGCTTTGGCGCGGGGCCTGGATAATGAGACGCTGGCCGACATGCTGGAGGAAAGCCCCGCCGACGTGCAGGTGAACATCCTCTCGCAATTGCCGCCGGAGCGTGCTGCCGATATATTGGAGGAAATGGATCCCGACGAGGCGGCGGACCTGTTGGCGGACCTCCCGCCGCAGACGACCGAGCACCTGCTGGATTTGATGGAAGATGAGGATGCCGAGGATGTGCGCGCGTTGCTCGCGTATCCAGAGGACACCGCCGGCGGTATCATGACCACAGAATTCGCGTATGTGCCGTCTGGCCTGACCGTCCGCGAGGCGCTGGAGTATCTGCGCAATTCCGAAGACGCCAGCGACGATGAGGTGATGTATTACGTCTACGTGCTCGACAGTGCGGACGTGTTGCAGGGCGTGATCAGCCTGCGGGACCTGGTGATGGCTCCTCCCGATAAACCCATCGAGGAGTTGATCGAGGCCGACCCGGTGGTGGTGTATCCGCTCACTTCGCAGAACGAGGCGGCCTATCTCATCGCCAAGTACAATCTGCTGGCAATTCCCGTCGTTGAAGAGGAAAACGGGGTGATGTTGGGCATCGTCACGGTGGACGATGCGTTGGATGCGGTGTTGCCGACGGCCTGGAAGAAGCGGCTGCCACGGTTCTTTTGATTCACACGGGGGAAGACAACCATGAAACGAGTCCAGGCAGGTCTGAAGCTGGTTTTCGCCCGGTTGGGCATGTATCTGGCGATCCTTGGCCCGGGGCTGATCACTGCCAGCGCTGACAACGACGCCCCCGGCATTGCCACGTATTCGATGGCCGGTTCAACGTATGGCTATCGTTTCCTCTGGCTGCTGTTGGTCATCACTGTGGGCGAGGTGGTGGTGCAGGAGACGGCCGGGCGCATGGGCGCGGTGACCGGCAAGGGGACCGCTGATCTGATCCGCGAGCGCTTTGGCGTGAAGGTCACGGCCTTCGCCATGCTCTGCCTCTTGCTGGCAAATCTGGGCACGACGGTGGCGCAGTTTGCGGGTGTGGCTGCCGCGACGGAGCTTTTCGGCCTCAGTCGCTACATCACAGTTCCTCTTGCTGCGGCGTTGGTGGGATTTGTGGTGTTGCGGGGGAGCTACGAGCACGTGGAAAAGGTGTTGCTCGTGCTCTGTCTTTCAGCGTTGAGCTACGTCATCTCCGCCTTCATGGTCAAACCGCCGTGGGGCGAAGTCCTGCGCCAGGCCGTCGTCCCTTCCATCCAATTTGACACCAACTTCATCCTCGCCATGTTGGCGACCATCGGGACGACGATCACGCCGTGGGGGATCATCTACATGCAGGCTTCCGTCGCCGATAAGGGCGTAGACCTCCAAAAGTACCGCCTGACCCGCATGGATGTGACGGTCGGCGCGGTATGGGGCAACATCGTCTCGGCCTTCATCATCATCTGCACGGCGGCGACGCTGTACGTGGCGGGGATTTCCGTGGAGACGGCGGAGCAGGCTGCCATGGCGTTGGAGCCGTTGGCGGGCGTGGGAGCGCGCTATCTGTTTGCAATTGGCTTGCTGGGCGCGTCGCTCCTCGCGGCCTCGGTGCTGCCGCTGTCCACGAGCTACGCCGTGTGTGAGGCGTTTGGGTGGGAGCGCGGGCTGAATCAACGTCCCCGCGATGCGTCGGTCTTTTATGGCCTCTACATCGGCATCATCGTCCTCAGCGTGTTGACGGTGCTCATCCCGGGCATTCCGCTTTTCCCGCTGATGTGGCTCTCGCAGTCCATGAACGCGATTCTGCTGCCCGTGCTGCTGGTGCTGGTGATCAAGCTCGTCAACGACCGGCGGATTATGGGGGAGTGGGTGAATTCGCGGTTCCAGAACATCTTCTCCTGGGCGTTGGCGATCATCATTCTCCTGATCACGGTGGTGCTGTTCATCTCGCCGCTGTTGGGGATCCAGGCGCCAGCGTAAGGGAACGCCGGCGCCTGAAACGGCCTTGGGCTAGGGTGCAGGAGCGGCTTCCCGCCGGGCGCGTTCGAGGATGAGAGCGTGCGCTCGCTCCAGATCGAGCTCGTCGCCCAACAGGACTTCCGTCTGGCAGGCGATGCGGGGGACGAGACGGTCGTAGTCGAAGGCCACGTGGAAATGGCGCAGCGCGTCCGCCCCCAGCTCGCTGAGGATGTCGGCGTGCACGCGGCGGACGCCGAGTCGCACGATCAGCAAGGCGGCGGCCCGCCCCACGATCTTGTCATGGACGCTCAGCGCGCCCGGATCGTAGGGGCGCGCCGCCAGGAATTGTTCCAAATCCAACAGCGGATGGAGCCATTTCCCATCGCTGTAAAAGATGAGCGTTTCCCCCTGATAGACTTCCAGCGCATGCTCGCGCATGGGATGTTCCTCCTTCGAAAATAGAGAGCAGTGAGTCGTGAGCCGCCGCAATCTCTGCCAACGGGTCACGACTCACAACTCACATTCTCGTGCTTGCCCGGTGCACGCCTGCACCGGGCGTCTCCTTAAAAGGTCAAACCCATAACCCGAATTTCCCAATGGCAAAATCAGATGCCTGATCCACCTGGCTGCCTGGGACAAAGCAAATACCTGTGTACTCTATATGTTGGCCGACATAACAACGGCGTGAGTTGTGCGACCGCCATTCGCGGCCCACCAATGGCTCTACATCACCGGCAATGCGCAAATCACCGGCAACGGGCAAATCTCTGGTCAGGGTGTGGGCCAACAAGCGTCCATCGTCCGGCAGGTAGACAACCGGAACATCGCCGTCACCTTTGAATGTCACCAAGCTGCCAAACAGATGTTCATCGTTAGGCTGCGAAGCGTTCACCAATTCGACATCCCCCCATCCATACCCCCGCTCGCCGCCCATCTGTAGTCGCTTGAGGGCCACTTGCCAATTCAGGCCGCAGCCCACTTTTTCGAACACATAGCCTTCCAGGAAAACTGGCTCCCCCGTATCTAATGTGTAGGGCGAGATGAACTCAACTTCATGCAGCAGCCCTTCAGCGGCGGCTTGCTGTGGGTAAGTGAGAGCGGTGGATTGGTAACTGCTCAGGAAGCGGCGACGGAACGTTTTTTCATTTTCCCAAGGCCACGCTACCTGATAGTCGGTTCCTGATTTAAGCGCCGGGTAGAAGTAAGTGAAAGCCAAAGATTGGTGAACCTGCTCGCCAATTTCCAGATACTGTCGAGAATCGGTTGCCGGGTCGCTTCCCTGCGCCCGATCGCGGGTCAGGCGCATGGTCAGCGCGCCCCACAGCACCCGGCCCGTGATATAAGGACGGGTACGCTGCAAGTTGCCCACCTTGCCGCAGCCAATGTGTAGCGGCGAGCGGAGTCGCAAAATCACTTGATAGACATGCCAGGCCATAGCATTCTCCTCAATCGCGCGCTTTGGCCCCGTAACGGGCATAGATCAGCATCTGCTCCAACGTTTCTTTGGCCAGCAGCAATCGCTCCAAATCTATCGTCACTTTCTCGCTGATGTGGCTCAGCACCGTTTTGGCGCTTTTATCAGCGGGCTTGTCCCAGCCAAAGCCCAGCTCATCCAGCAAATTGAGCATCTCGTCGACCACCACGCCGCCGTTTTCCTTCTCTTTCGCCAGCAGATAGAGGAAACAGGCGTAGACGCCGTTTTCCTGCAGCACGCCCAGGGCTTTGGTGACGGTGTTGTCCACTTCGCTGGCTTTCTTATCTGTCGTGCGGCTGATGATCTTTTGCGCATGCTGCGCCGCCAGCCGATCGAGGTTAGGGAGTGTGTTGCTGCTCATTTATACGCCTCCTCGCCAAAGGCTTGTTCCAGCGGTTCGCCCACGATGGCCAGCCGGCCAAAGCCGCGCGTGCCCATGCCGCCCACGCCCAGCCACTCGATCATCCGCAGGCCGGCGGCGACCACATCCAGAGGCGATCCCCAGCCTAATGCCTTAGCCTTGTCCTGATCGGCAGGGAATTTGGCCCGGTAGTCATCCAGTACGACTTCCGCCGTCAGGAAGGTCGCGCGCGGCAGGGCCTCGTAGGTGAACAGGGCCTTGTCCTCGGCGGCGCCCCGTTCCGGATCAATGGCCACCGACGTGCGCACTTCCAGGTTGCTGTTGACCACCTGGCTGAAAAGAGATTCTTGCACCAGCACCAGGTGGTCGCACACGGCTTTCCAGCGTTCTGTATCTTTCCACTTGTCCGGCGCGGTCACCGTCGCCTGGCCGTCCACGTTGACCATCAGCCAGCCCAGGTTGAGAGGGTCCGTTCGCTTCCAGGTCAACAGGGCTGCGCCGACATCCCCATTATCCAGCACATTCTCGACAGTAAAACCGGCCTCGCGCAGCCGGACTGCCGTGCTGACCCACACCGGCCCGGCCATCGAATGCACCGGAAAGAGCAGCACCTGGGCGTCAAAGATGCTGACCACGCCGGAGTAGGCAATCGTCTTTTCTTCGCTCGCGTTGTCCGTGGGCCTTTGCAGATAGCCGAAGGTATAGCAGATAGGGCAAGAGTCTTGGGCGCAATGCCCGCTTCGTCCCTCTTTGGGTTGTCCTTGACCAGAGCATGACGGACTCTCATATTGCATCGCTGCATAGGAGCGCGCCGCGCCGTGCAGACTGGTACCGGGGATCTTGGGCACGCGGGTGCCGGGCTCGCGCACGATGCTGTTATCCACCCGCCCCAGGCGGTAGCCGCCGGTGCCGATGTGGACCGGGTCCGTGGTCATCAGCAGATAGCGTTGCCGTTTGTAAGTGGTCATCTTTGCCTCCTTATTCTTTCAGGATTTCCATGTGCAGTTCGGCCAGGTCGGCCAGTTCACCGCGGACGCCGGCCTGAATGAGTCTTTTTTGCCAGTCCTCGCCGATGCTGTCCCAGGACTGCTTTGGGGGCCACGTCGCCCCGGCCAGGGTATCGGCCACGAATTGCTCGAACACCTCGTCTTTTGCCGATTCATGCTCCCGGTCTTGCCCATACCACGCCTCGCGGGTGGCCTCGATGGTGCGGACCACCTGGTGGCGTTGGGTTTTGGTCAGGCGCGCCATGTAGGTCCAAAGAGTTTCCAAGCGCTCCAGGTCTTCCAGGTAGAAGGGGCGAGTGCGGCGCGGGCGGCGGCCGTTTGCGTCGTAGACGATCTCGAAGCG
>JAGPHL010000160.1 GCA_018055515.1 Anaerolineae bacterium | reverse complement strand
CGGGTGGCTGAACTGCCATAAGTGTGATATACTTTCTGTAAATCCAGCTTGCTGCCGCGCAAAATGCACCGAGATCGCTTGCAAAATGCTGCGTTGTGTCGGCGGGGAAATCAGCCGGGCAAAAAAGGGGATCATGGCGCCGGATTCGATCGTGAATTTACGTGACTGCGGGGGATTGCCCGCATCCGATGGACGGCGTTTGCGCTATGGCCGGCTCTACCGCGCCGGCGACCCGAGCCAGACGCGCGCAGCGGCGCGACGTCAGCTGCAAACGCTGGGCCTGCGCACGCGGGTTGACCTGCGTTCAGCGCGCGAGCGGCGGGGTCATGAGCTGCCCCTCGCCGGGGTGCGTACCGTGCATCTGCCCATCGCGCTCGCGGAGTTGACGCGGAAACGCCTGCGCGGCCTGTTGCTCAAACGGGACGCCGCCGAGGCCATCGCGGCGGTGATGGCTTCGGTGTACGCGGAGATGGTAGATCTGGCCATCGCCCCGCTGGGAGCGCTGTTGCAGCTGCTGCTCGACCCGCGCAGCTACCCGGTGTTGATTCACTGCCGTGCGGGCAAGGATCGCACCGGACTGGCCTGCGCCGTCATCCAGCTGGCGGTGGGTGTCACGCCC
This sequence comes from Anaerolineae bacterium, assembly GCA_018055515.1. Classification (GTDB taxonomy): domain Bacteria; phylum Chloroflexota; class Anaerolineae; order B4-G1; family SLSP01; genus JAAZNO01. Next base: position 5,369 of record JAGPHL010000160.1, on the reverse strand, counting down.
GAAGCGATCCTGCAGGATTACCTGCGTTCCAATGACGCCGTGGCCCTGCCGGCCTGGCTCACGGCGCTGCGTCTTCTGAGCCTGGGACGTTTCCCGACGCGCAACTTCGAGATGCTCTATGCGGCGCAACCGCGCTATCTCCTGGCGGCGCTGGAACGGATCGGCACGGTTTATGGCGGCGTGACGGCGTATCTGGCGCGCGGCGGGTTTCCAGAGGCTGGGCTGGCGCGGCTGCAGGCGCAGCTCCTGGAAGGATGAGGCGTTATGGACGTCAGGGAGACCGTTCGCGTCCTCTTAGCCGATGATCATGCGCTGGTGCGCGCCGGCATTCGGAACGCGCTGCAGGAGCTGCCGGGCCTGGAAATCGTCGGCGAGGTCGGCGACGGGCCGGCGCTTTTCGCCGCGCTGGAGCAATTGCGGCCCGACCTGGTGCTGATTGACGTGGCGATGCCGAATTTCGAGCCGCTGAGCGCCGTCCGCAAGATCCGCTCGCAGTATGAGGGCCTGCGCATCCTCGTCGTCAGCGCTTATGACGATGATGCCTACGTCCATGGCCTGCTGAGCGCCGGGGTGGACGGCTATCACCTCAAAGATCAGCCCCTGAGCGACCTCCGCTTTGCGGTTCAGCGGGTGCTCGCCGGCGAACGGTGGATTTCCAGCCCGCTGCTGGGCAAGTTGCTGAGCCTGGAGCGCCCGGTCAATCTCGCGGCGGGACTCACGCTGCGACAGCGCGAGCTGTTGCGGCTCCTGCAACAGGGGTTGGATAATCAGAGCATCGCGTTGCGGCTGTGCCTGAGCGTCAAGACGGTCGAGAATCACCTGACGCGGCTTTACCGCCAGCTGGGGGTTCAGAGCCGCCTGGAAGCCGTCAACTTCATCAATCAGCACCCCGAAATTCTGGGCCTGCCCGGTCAGATCGCGGTCGCTCCCGTCCCCGCGCCGCCGGCGGGACGGCAGCGCCTTCTCATCCTGCTCGTGGACGACAACAGCCGCTATCGCGAGCAGCTGCGGCACATGATCGGTAAGGCTTACCCGCAGGCGCTCATCTACGAGGCCGAGAACATCAGTGAGGCGCTGCACATTGCCGAGCGTGTCTCCCCGCAGCTGGCGCTGGTGGACGTGGTGTTGGGCGAGGAGGACGGCATTGCCTGCACCCGTCGCATCCGAGCTCTGTCGCCTGCCTCGCGGGTGGTGTTGATCAGCGCCTACCCCGACCGGGAATTTCACCGGCTGGGCATGGAGGCGGGCGCCGTGGCGCTCCTGGACAAGAAAGATCTCGATTCGGCGGCGCTGCGCCAGATCATTGATGACGTGAACGGGTAGGGGAAAGGGCCGCGCCGGGGGTGCGGACGACGTACATGCAGGGAGGTCGGAATCCAGTTCCGACCTCCCTGTGGTGAGGGGACCAGGACGCGCTAGTTGCGGATTACTAGCGGAAGATAGACCCGGTAGTTGGCGACACGCAGGGTGACGGGGACGTTCCGCTCGACGCTGCCGCCGGTGATGCGCAAGGTGGTGTTGTAGGTGGCTTCCGCCAGCCCCGCCGGGCTGAAGGTGAGGGTCACTGTGGCGCCAGCGCCGGGCTCCAGCGCGCCAGTAGTGGCGGATTGACTCAGCCATGCGGCGGCGGGATCTTCGGCGAGATTCCACGTGACGGGCACTTCACCGGTGTTGGTGATGTGCAGCGAGGCGGTGAACGAGGTCGCTCCGATCCTGACCGTGTAGTCGAAGCTCGACGGCGCGACCGTGAGCTGGGGGGCGCGCACCCGCAGCGTCACCGGCACATTATTGACGGTATTCCCGCCCGCGCTTGTGAAGGCGAGCGTCGTGGGGTAATCGCCAGCGGCCAGCCCGGCGGGGTTGAAGGTGACGGTCACAGTCACGCTGGCGCCAGCGGCGAGGTGTCCTCCCGTCGGCGCTGCGCTCAGCCAGGTGACGGCGGGATTTTCGGTCACTGTCCAGTCCAGGGGCACCTGCCCTTCATTCTTCACCGTCACCGGGACGTCGAAGGCGGCGGTGCCGACCTTCACGAGGTAGGTCAGAGCGGTTGGCGACACGGAGATTACCGGCGCGCCGGCGACCTGGTACCAGACCGTGGTGGTGTTGCTGCTGGCCGGCGCCGTCTCGGTGGTGTCCCCTTGGGCCTGATTGGTGATGGTATCGCCAGCTTGCAGGCCGGTCAGCACGCGCACGCGGATCACGGCCCGGCGGGTTTCGCCGTTGGCGAGGTTCCCCAGCTCGCACGTGACGGTGCCCCCCGCGGCCTCGCCGCTATGTCCACAGCCGGCGCTCGCGTCCAGGAAGGCGGTATGGGGGTCGAGCTCATCGAGGAGGAGCACCTGGTGCAGGAAGCCGCCGCCGGTGTTCTGATAGGTAAGGGTGTAGACGATGGTGTCGTTGATCGCCTGGACGATGGCGGGCGCCGCGGCCTTGGTCACCGTGAGCTGCGGGTTGAGGATGGTGGTGTTGACCGGCGCGCCGTTCTCCGTCTCGGAAGGCAGCAGCTTTTGCCAGGAGGTGGTATTCTCGATGGTGTAGGTCGAGTTCACCGCCGTCTGCCCGCCGGTTCCGGCTTTGACGAGGGTATACAGCTCAACCGTGCCGACCGTGTCCGCGGGCACCTCGCCGATGGTCCAGGTCACCAGGCCGGCGTTGTGGGTGCAGCCGCCGCTGCAACCAACGAAGCTAACCTGCGCGGGCAGCTGATCCTTGATCACGACGCCGTTGGCGGCATACGAGCCGTAGTTCTCGTAGGTGAGGGTGTAGGTGATGCGGTCGCCGGGCGCGACGGGATGGGTGGGGGCGCCGGCCTTGTTCACGCGCAGCCAGGGGCGCGCCACGAGGGTGCGCAAGGGCGCTGTCATCGGGCGGTGGGGAATCGGCGCATCGCCATCGCTTTCCGCCATGTTCTCCAGCACCGTCTCCTCAGCATCGGCAGCCACGAGTCCCCAGATCTGCAGCTGGCCGGTGGCGGTGGCGCTCAAGGTGGTGCAACGCCAGGTAGCGACCTGCCCGGTGATGCTGAACTGCCATCCCGGCGAGGCGCACCCTGAGCCGTTGACCGTGTGTCCCTGGTAGGTGAAGTCGTCCGGCAGGGTATCGGTGATCACGGCATGGGCCGCGGTGACTCCCCCGATGTTGTTGTAGGTCAGCGTGTAGGTCAGGACGCGGCCGGGAAATGCCGGATCGGGGAAAGCCGTTTTCGAGAGCTCGATGCTCGGCGACCAGATGAGAAGGTCGGTTTCCTGGCGGCTGGTCTGGGTCGTGCGCAGCGAGGCCTGATTCAGGTAGCTGTCACGCTGCGTTTGCACCTTGACGCTCAAATCGTTGATGGTCGCCGTCGTGCCGGGTGCCAGGGAGGCAATGGTGTACGTAGCGTAGGTGCCGTGGGATGTCCAGCCCACGCCGCTCTGGAAACTGGTGGCGGAGTCCCAGGTGTCGGTGATCACCAGGTTGGTGGCGGTCAGGTTGCCGGTGTTCTTGACGTGGAAGGTGTAGAGGATCGTCCCGACGTGGGGCGCGAAGGGTGGCCCGCTCTTGGAGAACTCAAAGACGGGGCGCTGCAGGGCGATCGTCCAGTCAGCGGTTTGTGAGGGCGCCCCGGCGCTGGCCAGCTCCACGCTGCTGTGGAGCCCTTCCAGGGTGTAGGGCAGCGGCGCGTTGGTGGTGAGGGCGATCGTCAGCGTCTTGTTGACGCCATTATTGGGCACGGTGGTGACGAAGACATTGTCCGTGCCGGGGACGGGCGTCAAGGGCGCCGCGCTGACGTAAGTGAGATACGGCCCATAGTCCAGCGTCAGCGTGACCGGCGCGTTGTTCCAGGAGCCGGTGTTGGAGTAGACGAGGGTGTAGGCCACCGCGCCGCCGGCGTAGGTAGTGGTAGGACCGCTCATGCTCACGTGCAGCGCCGCGACGTCAATGGGGGTGACTTTGGAGAGGGTGTGGGGCGCGGTTTCGTTGCTATCCCAGGCCATCGTGTTGGTCAGGGTATAACGGCCTTCGATGGTGGGGGCCAGCCGCATCGTGAGGGTGATCTGGCGGCTGCCGTTTATTGGCATATCTCCAAGGCTCCACCGCAGCCGGCGGGCGGCCACGTCGTGTGCGGTAGGGGCCGGGTCAGCGCTGACGAAGCTGAGCAAGGAATCGTAGGTGTCGGTGATCAGCAAGCTGGTGTAATTGTAGCGGACGCTGGTATCGGTGAATTTCAGGGTGTAGGTGAGCAGGTCGCCCGGGGCGACGTGTGAGGCCCAGGGAACTTTATTGCCGGCCAGGCCCAGGAGATTGATGCAACTCACGCCGCAATTGGTGGGGGCGGGAATCGCCTGGGGAAAATCGGCGTAATTGCGTTCGCCGACGACGCTGCCTGCCTTACTGCTGTAGCTTTCAAGGACGACGTAGTTCGTCTGCACGCCCGGGATGGCTGCGGGCGCTGCCTGGATCTGGTAGCTGAGTTCATAGTATTTGCCTGCCGCATCCGTGCGCGGCAGACCGGCAAATTCCCAGCAGAGGGTGCCCGTGCTGCCAGGCGTGGGCGTCGTATATGCCGGGCAGGCTGGAGCGCCGCCGACAGGCGTGCAGCTAAAGGTAGTCACATACTCAAATCCATACGGCAGGGTGTCGCAGACGCGCAGCTCGTGCGCCGGCGTGCCAGGCGTGCCGCCGCTGTTGCGCATCTGGAACTTGAGCAGGACGGAATCTCCTATTTCGACGGGGGAAGAACCGTCCCGTAAGGACTTGAATTGCGTATTGGCCATGAAGGGCTGGATCACATTGACGGCGCTGGAGTTGGCTTTTTTGGCTAGGTTGGTGTAGTCGCCGCCGAGGTTGCCATACGTTGAGCCCGTTGGAGGAGTCCAGTACAACATCGCGCCGGTAACGCTCTCGACGGTGTTGTTAGCTGCCGGGATAGACGTCGCGCTTTCCCAGACCGGCGTCCCGCGGTAATCGAGCCCCGTGTTCAGCGCCACATAGCGGGCCGTGATAGTGCGCGTCGCTGTGTAAGGCGCCAGGGTCTGCATGTGGAACCTCAGATTCTCGAAGTAGCGTGTGGCGGCGCCGCTCCCGAGTGAGGGGCCTTCCTGGACGGTGGATGAAATCAGGGTCGCGCCCTGGAGGGTGAGCGTGCCGGACACATAGTGGAAGCCTCGCGGCAGCGTGTCCACGTAACGCGGGAGCTGCAGTTGGGTGTTGGGCGCCTGCTGGAAAGTGAGGGTGTAAGTGATGGTATCCCCCATCGTCACTGCGCCGCTGCTGGGAGCGGAGGTCTTGGTGGTGATGGAGACGCCGGGGCGCAAGGTGGTGACCGAACCCGCGGTCGTGTACTTCCCCTCGTACGGCATGTCCCCATCGAACGTCTCGTAGGCGGCAGT
>JAGPHL010000159.1 GCA_018055515.1 Anaerolineae bacterium | reverse complement strand
ATTATAGTCACCGCCTGCCAGACGGCAAATGTCGCGCAGCAAGGCCAGGGATTGACAGAATTGACAACACAGATACGCTATAAGTACGTAGCCGTGCTGTTACCGGTTGCACGTCTGTCCAAACAGAAAGTGAGGAGATGCCATGGCCACTCAAGTTTGTCCGTTTTGCGGGACCGAAAATCGCGCTGAGGCGCGGCATTGCCGTCAATGCGGGCGTCCCCTGGTCCAAGAGGCGCCCCCTCCGCCCCCTGCCGCCGCGACGACTTGCCCGGCGTGCAGGGCGTCCCTCAGTCCCGGCGCGCGTTTTTGCCCCCGCTGCGGGACTGCCGTGGGAGGAGAAATCCCCCGTCCAGCCATGATCCCCCCCGCGCCGGCGGTGCCCCCGTCCTTGCCGCCGACGCCACCCGTTTATGGGGCCGCGGCGGAACCGGCCCCGGCTCGCCCCTCCCAAAAGCGCTTTCCCGTCCTGCCGGTCGCGCTCGGCGTCGGAGCTCTCCTGCTGTGCCTCTGCGTCGCTGGAGTGGTCGCCGTCACGCAGTTCAAAGACAAATTGCCCTGGGTGACTCAGCCCACCGAGACGGCAATCGTCGTCACCGAACCGCCCAGCGCCACGCCGGAGCCACGTCCGACGGACACCCCCACGCCGGAAGTGGTCCGGCGCGTGGAGCGGTGGGCCTTCCGAGAGCGCGGCGGCGCGTCCCCGGGGCTGCTGTTCGTGCGGCCCGATTGCCCGACGTGCGATGTGCGCGCTGACGTCTTCCGTCCGCTCCTCTACACCATTGAACTCGGCGGCGATCGGCTCTACTATTGGGATGAGCTGCTGGAGAAAGCGTTCTACGTCACTCCCGATGGCGTCGTGCACGAGATTCCGGCCCCGGCCGGCACCCTGGCCGATTTTAAAGTCGCGCCCGATGCCAGTCAGATCGCGTGGGGCGTCTTCGACAGCGATGATACCGGCGTCACCACGCGCATTGTCCTCAGCGGCGGCGAGGGCGAAGGAGCGCGCGTGGTCACTGAAAAGCGCTTCACCTACGAGGAAGGGACCCGCAACCTGATTCCCTTCGCCTGGAGCCCGGATCTGCGCACTCTTTACGTCGCTCAGCGGTATTGGGGGATAGGCGGCTACATTCTCTTCGACATCCTCCCCGACCCGCTGACGCTGGATGTGGCGACGGGGGAGCTCCGCTCGCTGAACATAACGGAGTGCAGTCTGGTGGCGCTCTCACCCGATGGGAACACCCTGGCGTACCTGGTGGATGCGGACGATCATTTAGACCTGATATTGCGCGACCTGCGCACCGGCAACGAGCAGCGCATTGCGGGAACGCCGGGGCATCACCAGGCCGGCGATCTCCTCTTCTCCCCAGATAGCCGCTATCTGGCGTATGCGGAAGCGTTGGGGAATCCCGACGGCGAGGCTTTCTCCCTGCGCCGCGTGGAGGTGGCGAGCGGCGCGGTCGTGACGTTGATTGCCGATGAGCGCACGGACGAGTTCGACGTCGCCGGCTGGGTGGGGAACGAGGCCGGCGGTTTCGACATTGTCATTGTCGGCCCGCAGGGCAGCGAGCGCGTCAGCGATGGCGGGCGGACCCTGATCTCGGAATACACGTTTGTGGGCAGCTGGATTGAAGAACCGTAAGTCAGACGTGAACACGTGGGCACGTGCGAAGGTGTGCACGTATTCTATTCGCTGATTCGCCATTCGCCATTCGCTGATTTTTCGAGAGCCCGGGAATGCCAGATTTTGAAGGCGCGCGCACCTATCTGCTGGAGCTGTTGGCGTGCGACTTGCCGCCCGATCTTGCCTATCACGGGGTGCATCACACACGCGATGACGTGTTGCCCGCCGCTGAACGGCTGGCCGCGCAAGCCGGGCTCGATACAGAGCAGGCGCTGCTGCTGAAGACCGCCGCGCTCTACCATGACGCGGGATTCCTGCACCGGTACACTGATAATGAGGGATGGGCCGCTCACTTCGCCGGCCAGACTTTACCTCAATTCGGCTACGCTCCCGAACAGATTGCGGACATCCAGGCGCTGATTGAGGCGACTCACATGCCCCAACACCCACAAGGGCTGCTCCAGGAGCTGCTCTGCGACGCCGACCTGGATTCCCTGGGCCGCGAGGATTTTCTGGAAACCAGCCACAACTTGCGTCGGGAACTCGAGGCGCACGGCGCTTCCATGCCGCTGAAGGAATGGTATCGGCGGCAGCTGGACTTCCTCTCCACGCACCGGTATTTCACCGAGGCGGCCCGTTCCCTGCGCGATGCGGGGAAACAACGGAACATCACCGAGCTCCAACGCCGCCTCGCCGAACTCTGATCAGGATTCGCGCCAGGCCCCATAACACAACGGTGCACATTCCCCCCGACTCCTTTTCCGCGCATGCGCGGGGGGAAAGGCACTCTTTTTGTAGGGGTTTTGCAGGCGGGCGCGGCCCGCCTGCAAAACCCCCTTATTTTTCTTCCCCTCCCCAACGTTCCGCCGAGGAAGGGAAATCTGACGCTCCTACCCATCAAATCAGCTTTGACAAAGTACTAAGGGGCGCGCAGAACCAGCGGGAGGTACACCCTCCTCATCACAGAAGTGAACAGCACGGCTTGAGCCCGCACGGTCGGCGCCTCAGCAACGGCAACGGTCACCGTGATCACGTGCGGCGTCGCCCACGAGAGGGCGCCGCTTTCAGGAATCGTGACGTCCACGGTGACCGGCGTGACGCCGCCGGCCGAAATCAGCGTCTGTGTGGGGACGATCTGGATCGGCCAGCCCCCCGGCGAGGCCGACGCCACCACGGTAGCAGAGAGCGCGCCGGTATTGGTCAGCGTCAGGTGATGAGACACCGTCGCTCCGGCCAGCCCGGCCTGGTAGGATACCGACGGCGACAGTTCCAAGGCATAGGGGGGAAGCGCCTCCGCCGTCATCTCCAGCTCCGCCGGCGTCGTCAAGCCCGGCCAGGAGGCGGTGATGTGGCTGACAAAGGTGTCCAGCCCGGCGTCCATCGGGAGCGCCACCGTCCACGTGAAAGTCTGCGTCGCTTCGGAGCCCAAGGCGAGATCGCGCCAGATCACCTGCCCCGGCGTGACGCTCGCAGCGGGCGGGGTGTGGACCAGCACCGTCGCCGAGGAGGGCAGGGTGAGGGTCAGGACGCCTCCGGTCATCGGCAACAGGCTATCGTTGAGCAGCGTCAGCGTGTAAGTCACGGGAATCCCCAACCACACGCGCGGCGGTTGAGGCATCACCGTCAATTCCAGGCGGGCCGGCGGCTGTGACAGGCCCAGCCACGCCAGGCCCTCCCGTAGGATCGTCGCCCGTTGCGCGCTGTCGGCGACGCCCTCCAGCCCAAACGCGAGATAGATGAGCCGGCGCACGTCCTCGTCCACGGCCAAGCCTGCCGCGCCGGTGGTGTAGGTGAAGACCGGCGTCGCTGCCGCGTCGTGAGGCGCGATCACATCCGGGCTGGTCTGATTGTCCGCCCCGCTCCCCCCGGCAAGCGCAGCGGTCAGCCCGCTGTAGAACGCCAGGCCGACGGTTTCGGTCACCCCGGCGTTGTCCTGGATGAACGTGGCATGGAGGACATCGCGGAAGAAAGCGCCGTTGTCGTTTTTGATGTCCATGCCGATGTTCTGCCCGGTCACGAAAAGCCGTCCGCCGCCATTGAGATAGGAGAGCAGCGTGTTCTGTTCAGCGCGGGTCAGGCTGTTGACCGCGTCATCGCCGGTGAACCAGAATACGGCCGCATATGGCGCCAGGACATGGGCCGCGGGCGAGCTTTGCGTCGCCACCGTCCACCTCGCGTAAGGGATCCCCAGCGTATCCAACGCCGGCAGGAGATAGGTCTCGTAGTTCGCTCCCGCGTCGTCATCCACAACCAGGAGCGCCGGTTTCGGCTGGAGGCGGAAAGTGCGCGTCACCCACCCCCCGGCGGTGATGGTGAGGGGATAAGCGCGCGGCCAATATCCCTCCGCCGTCGCCGTGACCGTGTACGCGCCGGTCGGCAATTCCAGCGTCAGGGTCGGCGCGGCGACCCACGTCAGCCCCAACGCTTCCAACGCGATCGTCGCTGTCAGGGGACGGGCCGTCCCCAACTCGGCCACCTTCAGCGAGAGGACTCCCCAGGGCAAGCGTTCCAGGGCAAAATCCTGCACCGTGGTCTGGCCAATGGCGGTGGAAACCACTGCCGTGCTGCCCGTGTACCCCAACAACGAAGCCGTCACCGTGTAAGTCCCGGCGTACAACGTTAGCGCGTAGCGTCCGCTCGGGTCAGTCTGGGTCTCGTAGTGGAGCGCGCCGCTGTCCGCCGTAATCTTCACGCCAGGCAACGGGGTCGTCGTGCCGGACACCACCACGGCGCCGGTCAAAGTGCTGCTGTCCAACAGGGTCACGAAGGCGGCGGAAACCGGCCCCCAGAAGCCGTTGGCGTCCCGTCCGCGCACGTAGACGAGATGCCGTCCGCGCGTCATGCCGGCCGTAGGGATTTGGGCCTGGACGGCCTCTGCCGTCTCATCGAAGGCGCCATCGCTCGCTGACATCGGAATGGGAATGCCGCCATCCCATGGCGGCGTCCCCAGATACACCTCCGCCGCCACAATCGTCTGCCCCGTGTTCTTGCTGTCGCCGTCGTCGAGCGTGGCCTGGACGGTGATGGGGTCCCCGATCAACACCGAAGCCGGCGTCGCCGTGACATTCTGGGCATGGGGGCCGAAGGACGTGATGTAGGGCGTCCGCGCGACTTTGGCGGCGTAGAGCAACGCGGCGACGGTCGGCTGGATCAGCGCGTCGTAGCGCGAGCAGGACGGATAGAAGCCGTCGCTATCCGCGCCCATCTCAAACGTATACGCCGCCACGCCCAGTACGCCGTAGGCCCAATCGTCCGTTGCGCCGCTGGTGGGATACAGTGCACTGGCTTGCTGTGGCGTGTACCCGTTGAAGGACGCCAGCCGTCGGCCAAGCATTTGCAATTGTGTGGCGTTGGGCGCGGGCGTGTAGGTGTCGCCCCAGGGCCAAAGGACCAGGTTAGCGTAGCTGTGCAGGCTGATAAAAACGCCGGTCGCGTCATCGGGCGCGGGATCGGTGTCGTTGGGGCCGCGTTGATCCGGGAAGAGCGTGGCGACGAAGCTCTCAATCCGCGCCGTCTCGCTTTCGGAGGCCGCCGAGGGCCCGCGATAGGTCTCGTCACAGGGATTGGTGCTGGCGCCGGGCCCGCCCCAGTGGAAACTGGAGTTGCGGTTGAGGTCTACCCCGAAGTCGGTGGGACTGCACGAGCCGTAGGGATGGGTGTTCTTCCGCCAGTAGCTCCAGGGTTGACCGGGCTCGTTTTTGATGTGGCCGTCAGGATTGGCGCTTGTCAGGATGTAGATGAGATGCTCGTCCAGCAACCACGTCACGTCTGGATCCACGCCGTAGTGCTCCAGCAGATATTGCATGAAGGTCAGCGCCGTCTCCGGCGTGATCAACTCGCGCGCGTGGATGTTGGCCATCAGGAAGAAGACCGGTTTACCGCTCGTCCCGGTCGCCTCGTTGGTCAGGCGCATCACCCGCAAGGGACGACCCTCATAACTCTGGCCGATGGTCAGCGCTTGCGTCAATCCCGGGTACAGAGCCGCCCATTGATCCAGCTGCGCGTACATCTCGTTCACAGTGCGATAACACGGGAAGCCGGGGATTGTCTCCGGGTGCACGGGGATGCCGGGCGCCGCCCGCACGGCGATCCCAGCGGCGGTCAATCTCTCGACCTCCGCCGCGGAGACGTAAGCCACCACATAGCCGGAATCCGGGTGCTGTGCATCCCTGTGCACTTCCCAAATGTCCAGACGCGCCGCCAATTCCGCCAGCTCCGCCGGCGACGAGAAGGGAATGGACACGACTTGCCCGTCGTCCGGGCTGCTCGCGGCCACCGGTAGGACGGCCATCAGGGCCAGCCATACCCCTATGAGTAAAAACCACCCTCTGCGCATAGGAACCTCCAGAAAAGGTAATGGGTAATGGGTAATGGGTA
>JAGPHL010000158.1:1515-6028 GCA_018055515.1 Anaerolineae bacterium | reverse complement strand
AACGTCTCCTCCACCGCCTGGCCCTCGCCGCCCGCCGCCGGGCGCGACGTTCCCCGCCGCGCCAGCCACATGGCCAGGCCCACCGCCGCCATCACGGCGAGCGTGAGCAAGAGCAGGGCAGTTTTGAGATCAAAGACCGCCATGGGAAACCCGACTCCTTCGAAAATAGAGATCAGCGGTCAGCAGTCAGCGAAAAAGCGAGTCAGCGAAAAAGCGAATCACTTACGTTCACACCTTCACACCTTCACACCTGGACACGTGGGTACGTGGGTACCTTCACACCTGGACACGTGGGCACGTGGACACCTTCACACCTTCACACGTGAACACCTTCCCGCGATCAAATCTCTTCCGAGGTCGGCAGGTCTTGCAGGCTGAGCGAGAGCACCTGCGAGACGCCGTCCTCACCCATGGAGACGCCATAGATGGTATCCGCGACCTCCACCGTGCCGCGATTGTGCGTCACGATGATGAATTGCGTCGAACGCCCCAGCTCGCGCAGCATCGCGCGGAAGCGTCCCACGTTCGCCTCGTCGAGCATGGCGTCTACTTCATCCAAAATGCAGAAAGGCGTGGGGCTGACATGCATCACGGCAAACAGCAGCGCCACCGCCGTGAGCGTGCGCTCGCCGCCGGAGAGCATCCCCAGGCCCGACGTGCGCTTCCCCGGCGGACGGGCGATGATCTCCACGCCGGGCAGGTCGCTCTCAGGGCTGGACTCCAATACCAGCTGCGCCGTGCCGCCGTTGAACAACAACGCAAACACGCGCGAGAATTCCGTCGCAATCGCCTGGAACGTGGTGTCGAAGGCCGTCTGCATCAGCTCATCCAGCTCGGTGATGATCTTGCGCAGATGCGCCGACGCCGTCTCCAGGTCCGCCGCCTGCTCCCGGAGAAAGCCATGCCGCTCGGCGACCTCCTCGTATTCCGCCTTCGCCGCCGTGTTGATGGGTTCCAGGCGGTTGATCTGCGTGCGCAGGTCGCGCAGCTGCTGCTCCAGCCCTTCGGGCAACTCGGCGACAGCCGGCAGCGAAGCGGCGATGTCGCCCAACGGCAAGGGATGCTGCGCGGAGAGATTCTCCGGCAGGTCGGCAACGACGATCTCCAGCGCTTCCTCGATCTCGCGGCGCAACGTCGCCAGCTGATCCTCGCGGCGCCGCGCTTCGATCTCCACCTCAGCATAACGCTGTTCGGCGTCCCGGAGAGCGCTGCGCAAGCGCCCTTCCTCCTCTTCCAGCTGCTCCTGTTGCTGCTCCAACCCGGCGAGCGTCTGTTCGAGCGCCGGAATCTGCCCGGCAGTGCCCTCAGCCGCCACACGCGCGGTCTCGTAGCCGGCGCGCAATGTCTCCACCCGCTGCGAGAGGGTCTCCAGCTCCGCGTTCAGCGCGACGACCCGCTGCTCCTGCGCCCCGATCTGCCCGCGCAGCCGCTCCCATTCGCGCTGACGGGTCGCCAGCAACACCCGCTGATTCTCGTATCGCTGCTGGACCAACGCCGTCTGCGTGCGCTGCTCCACGACGGCGCGGCTCGCTTCCTCGTCGGACACCGCCGCCAGTTCCGCCATCGCCTGCGCGGCGGCCGCTTCGGCTTCTGCCAGCTGCGCCGCGATCTGTTGATGCTCCTGCTCCAGCCGCAGCCGGGTCGCCTCGAGGCGCTCGCGCTCCTCGCCCGCCTCGCTCAGCAAGCGACGCTGCCAATCGGTCTCCTGGATCACCTGTTCGAGTTCGCGGACAGCGCGTTCGAGGGCGCGATTGGCGTTCTGCCGCTGACGTTCCGCCTCACGCTGCCGCTCGGAAAGCGCGCGCAAATCCTGGGACAACGCCCGCGTCTGCTCCTCACTGCGCGTCAGCGCTGCCGTCAAGGTCTTGATTTCAGCCTCGAGGCTCTCGACGTGCTCCGGCAGCTCCCGCCGTTCACGCTCGCGGGCCAACAGGCTGTCCCCTTCGCGCTCGCGGCGCTCCTGTCCGCCGGTGAGCGAACCGCCGGAGCGCAAAATCTCGCCCTGCAGCGTGACGATTTGATAGCTGCCCCGCAAGCGCTGATACAAGGCCCGCGCCGCGTCGAGGTCTTCGACCACGGCGACCCGCCCCAAAAGCAAGTGCACCGCCGGTTCCAGCGCGCGATCCTCGTAGCTGACCAGCGCCGACGCCACCCCAATCACGCCCTTGAGCGCCGGCAGTTCCAACGGCGCGGAGGGACGGAGGTTATCCAGCGGCAGGAAGGTGGCCCTGCCGGCGCGCTGCTGCTTGAGCCATTCGATAGCGGCGCGCGCATCTTCCCAGCGCGCGGCAATCACGTCCTGGAGTTGTCCCCCCAACGCCGTCTCGATGGCCTTATCCAGTTCCGGCGGGACGCGCACCAGCGCGGCAAACGTGCCGGGCAATCCGCGAAGCTGCCCCCGCTCCACCGCCTGGAGCACTGCCCGCACCCCGGCGTAGAGTCCGGCGCCTTCGGCGTGAAGCCGCTCCAGGGCCTCCAGCCGGGCGGTGAGCTGCTGATAGGGGAGCTGCTTCTGCGCCAGTTCCCGCCGCAGGCGTTCCGCCTCGGCGCGAGCCGCATCGAGCGCCGCCTGCAAGCGCTCCTCCTCGGCCTGCACGTCCGCCGCGGCGCTCTCGAGCTGTTCCAACGCCCGACGCGCTTCCTCGACCTGCGCCTGCTGGTTGCGGCGACGTTCCTGCGCCGCGTTCAGCGTCCCCTCGAGCTGTTCCACGCGCGCGCGCAGCTGCTCCACCCGTTCGGCCAGCTGTTCAAGGCGACTCTGCCGGTCGGTGAGGCGATGGCGATGTTCGAGCGCCTGCGCCTGCGCCGCGCTCTGCCGGCTCAACAACGTGTGGCGCTGCGCTTCGACCTGGCGATACTCCGCCTCGACGGCGCGCAAGGCCGCCTGCGCCGCCTCGAGCTGCCGGGCAGCTTCCTGCTGCGCCGCCTCCAGCTGCGCGAGCTCTTGCGTCGCGTCCTCCTGGGCGGCGTAAAGCGGGGCGAGGTTGGCCTGCGCTTCGGCGTGCTGCTCCTGCAAAGAGCGTCGCCGCTCCTGCGTCACGGCGAGCTCCCGCTGCAACGCCTCCGCCTCGGCGTGACGGGCGCTGTTCTCACGATGCAACTCGGCCAGCTGCGCGCGCAGGCTCGTCATCTGAGCGCGCAGGCTGGCGGCGCGACTCAGCACGCCCTCCACGGCCTCTTGCTGCCGGGCGACCCGCTCGGCGCGATAGTGCGCCCGCTGCCGGGCGTTTTCCACCCGCTGCAGGGCCTGTCCCCAGCGATAGCCGTACCACACCCGCAGCAACGACTTGAGCTCGGCGGAAAGTTGTGCGTGCTGCTCGACGCGGGCGACCTCACGTTCCAGGCGTCGCAGGCGCGGCTCGATTTCACCGACGATGTCCCGGACGCGCTCCAGGTTGTGTTGAGTGTCCTCCAGCCGTCGCAGCGCCTCCTCCCGGCGCGTGCGGTAGGGCGCAATGCCCGCGGCCTGCTCGAAGAGCGCCGTGCGTTCTGTGGGACGGAGCGAGAGCACCTGATCCACCAGGCCCTGCCCCACGGTGAGGTAGGCGTCACGTCCCAGTCCGGCGCGGTCGAGCACATCACGCAGATCCATGAGGCGGACGCGACTGCCGTTGAGCAGATAATCGGTCTTGCCGTCGCGGTAGGTGCGGCGTTCGATGATGACTTCGGCGAAGTCCAGGGGCAGCCAGCCATCGCTGTTGTCGAACGTGAGCGCGACGCGCGCCATGCCCGCTCGCGCGCGCTTCTTGCTGCCGGCGAAAATCATGTCCTCGCCGGTCCGGCCGCGCAACGAACGCATCCGCTGCTCGCCCAATACCCAGCGAACGGCGTCCGCGACATTGCTCTTCCCGCTGCCGTTCGGCCCCACAATCGCCGTGATCCCGGTGGGAAAGGTGAGCGTCAGCGCTTCAGCGAAGGACTTGAAGCCCTGAACGGTAAGTTCCTTGAGTTTCGGCATGACTGCTCCCGACGCCAGAGATCAGAGGAGGTCCCCTGCGCGTTCCATTATAACACGAGCGGCCAAATGAGAGGATGAGGCGCAGGAGCGAAAAAGCCCCGCCATAGGGGGCAAAAGTTGATTCTCAATCTTCGGCAGTCGCCAGGAAATCCTCCGCGCAAGCGATTTCGAGATTTTCCGAGGAGCTAACATGTTCATGCTGCACACCACCGCAAATGAAAATGTGAGTCGTGAGCAGCGACGGCGACGGCTCACGGGTCGGCTGGGGATGGAATCCCCAGCCTGACATGAGCCAACCGCGCTGAAGCGCGTTGTTTGAGGACGGAGCAGCCCCGGGGGCAAAGAATTTCTAATTTTATTCGTGAAATTCGTGTTCATTCGGGGCCATTTTCGAAGCAGACGCCATGTGCTGGCTCACATCATTCAAGAATGAAAATGTGAGTCGTGAGCAGCGACGGCGACGGCTCACGGGTCGGCTGGGGATGGAATCCCCAGCCTGACATGAGCCAACCGCGCTGAAGCGCGTTGTTTGAGGACGGAGCAGCCCCGGGGGCA